>DATHRP010000689.1:0-3075 GCA_035465195.1 Afifellaceae bacterium
ACGGCTGCAACGGCGGCAACCAGCAATCTGATCATCGGGACATACTCCATGGCGTTAATGATTGATTAATTAGTCCAAAAATTTTACGCCAAGGCAACAATTTATTATAATAAATTTTCAGAGCGCGCCCCCTGCCGGACGAAAGGCCTGCACAAGTGTCTGTAAAGGCGAAAGAAAAACCAACGCCGGACAAACCGGCCATCGATCCGCAAAGGCTCAGATCCCTCGTCGACGGTGTGAACGCATTCGGCTGCGATCCGAAAACCGGCGGTTACAACCGGATCGGCTATAGCGACGCGGACATGGCGGCGCGGCGCTGGTTCTCCGAGCAGATGGCGGCAAGCGGACTTACCGTCACCTCAGATGCTGTCGGCAACCTGTTCGGACGCTATGGGCCCGCCGAGGGACCCTCAATCATGGCCGGTTCGCATCTCGACACCGTGCCCCAGGGCGGTGCCTTCGACGGAACGCTTGGCACCTGCGTCGCTCTGGAATGCGTACGCGCGATCCGCGACGCGGGGATCGAGCCGCCGGTCGCCATCGAAGTCGTGGCCACCGCTGAAGAGGAAGGGCGTTTCGGCGGCATGCTCGGCTCGCAGGCAATCACCGGGCAGGTGACGCGCGATTGGCTGGAGAGCGCAAGGGACGCCGACGGCATGCGGCTGGCGGAGGCAATGGCCGTGCAGGGCCTGGACATCACCGCTGCGCCGGGCGCGGCGCGCGTGCCCGGATCGGTACTCGCATTCCTCGAACTGCATATCGAGCAGGGTCCGGTACTGGAGCGAAAAGGACTGCAGGTCGGTATTGCCGAAGCGGTGTCCGGCGTGTCCAACCTCGCGGTCGCGCTGACGGGCAGCGCCAACCATTCCGGGACAACGCCGATGGACATGCGCGCGGACGCCTTTGCCGGACTGGCGGAGTTCGCCGCCGCGATCCCGTCGATCATCGCCGCGAGCGGAACCGACGAAACGCGCATTACCATCGGCAAGGTCGACCTCACCCCAAACTTTCCGCACACGATCCCGGGAACAGCGGAATTCTCGATCATCACCCGTGACACCGACGAAGACGTCATGCGTGAGCTCATTGCACAGTTGAATGACCAGCTTCGGTTGGTTGCGGAGAAGCATGGCCTGGCCTGTTCCGTGAGCGAACGCAGCTGGCTCTCTCCGGTCAGGCTCGACAAGGACCTCGTTGCGGCACTGAGGCAGGAGGCGGAGAAACTTCGCCTGGCACATACAGTGATGCCGTCCGGTGCGGGTCACGATGCGCAGACAATGCAGTCTTTTTGCCCGTCAGGACTGATCTTCGTGCCGAGCCGCGGCGGTATCAGCCATGCGCCCGAAGAGTGGACGGATTGGGACGATATCGAGAAAGGCGCACAGCTCATGCTGAACATGCTGGTGCGCCTGGCATCAGACGGCGGAAGGCATACGACGTCAGGCTGACTCTAGCCGGACGTATCGGTCGGCCGCCGGGACTGCATCTTGAGGCGGGTGAAGCTCATCGAGACATGCGAACGCCGAATATGCCCGGCCGCCTCGAGGTCGCCGATCTCCACAGCCGCGAGGATATCGGTTATCTCGCGGGAGAAGACGGCCATCTCCTCCGCAAGATCCATGAGCGGAATCGATTTCAACCAGATGCGCGCCGTCTGGAAATACAGACGCTCTGAGATCTCGCGTAGCGGCTCGTTGCCGGTGAGACGCATGAGGGCATTGAAGAAATCCATATTGAGCCGGGCAAAGACCCGGGGATCCGGTTTGTCGATCAGTTGGATACTGCGGATCTGCAAGGTCCGGAACAGGTCGATGGTTTCGTCGTCCGGCTCGATCGGCGTCAGCTTGCCGAGCATCTCGGCCAGTTCCATGCGCAACTGGAACACCTGCGTCAGCGCGTCGATATCGGCATCGGTGACGATGGTACCGACTCCCTGCACCGATTTGAGAAGGCCTTCGGATTCCAGGCGTCCGAGAACGCGACGGAGCGGCGTGCGGCTGACACCGAATTCGGCCGCCAGCGCCTCTTCGCTGAGGCGCGCGCCAGGCGGATAGTCGAGCAGGCAGATGCGGTCGCGGAGCGTATGGTAGAGGTGTCGGAAGCGCTCCCTTGCGGCGCTCGACTGACGCTCCATGGCTTCTTCTGCAACATCCATCTGCAGTCTTTCTCCGGATCGGGTTTGCCGGCGCGGCCGTCAATCCTTGACGAACAGCTGGCGCGGCCTGTCGCACAGGCACTCGGCCGGCCCGCTGTCACGGATCAGGATGCTTTCGGTGATCTCAAGTCCCCAGTCCGCCATCCACAGGCCGGGCATGAAATGGAACGTCATGCCCGGCTCAAGCACCGTCTCGTCGCCGATGCGGATCGAGATCGTCCGCTCGCCCCAGTCGGGCGGATAGGACAGGCCGATCGGATATCCGGCACGGGCGGACCGGTCGATACCGGCACGCTCCAGCGGCAGCGCCAGGGCGCGGGCGATATCGGATGCGGTATTGCCGGCACGTGCGGCGTCCAGGCCGGCCTCCAGCCCTTCGACCAGCGCGGTCTCGGCATCACGGATATGCTGCGGCGGCTTGCCGAGATAGACTGTACGGCACAGGGGCGCATGATAGCGGCGGTAGCAGCCCGCGATCTCGAAGAATGTCGCCATGTCCCGTTCAAAGACACGACCGTCCCAGGTGAGATGCGGGGCTGCTGCATCCGATCCGCTCGGCAGAAGCGGTACGATCGCCGGGTAGTCACCCCAGTCATCCTCGCTGCCGCGGATCGCCTTTCCATAGATCTCGGCGACCAACTCGGTCTTCTTCAGTCCGGGCTCGACCCTCTCGACGATATGATCGACGATATTTTCCGAGATCCGCGCCGCCTTGCGCATGAACGCGATCTCTTCCCCGCTCTTGACCGCACGCTGCCAGTTGACCAGCGCCGTGGCGTCGACCAGTACGGCATCCGGCAGTTCCTGCTGGAGGACAAGGAACGCCTTGGCGGAGAAATAATAGTTTTCCAGCTCGACCCCGATCCGCTTCGTGCCATAGCCGCGGTCGCGGATCACGGCTGCCAGCAACTCCATCGGGT
>DATHRP010000690.1:0-1979 GCA_035465195.1 Afifellaceae bacterium
GGACAGCGCGATGTTGCGCGAGTTGATCCCGGCGCGAACCTCGCCCAGAACGGTAAGCGTCCACAGGTCGTATTTCATCACCCAGCCGTCGCGCGACATGAAGAACACATAGCGCCCGTCGGGGCTGAATTTCGGCCCGCCGTGCAGCGCGAACCGGGTCGGAAACCGGGTGATCGGTTCGAACTTGTCGCCGTCCAGGATGGTGGCGTGATGATCGCCGGTCTCCACCACGACGAAGAGATTGAGCGGGTCTGCATCGTAGGTCGGCTCGGAAACCTGCGGCGCATCGGCATTCAGCGTGCGGCTTGCCGCGATCTCCGGCTCGCCCCAACGCGGCATTTCCGCGGGCGGGCGATAGATGAAGGCGACCAGCGCCGCGATATCTTCCTCGGTGAGCGTATCGCCGAAGGCCGGCATCTGCGTGCCGGCGCGACCCTCCGAGATGACGGCGGTCGCCGCTTTCGCCCTGAGCCGGCCGAGATTTTCCGGCAGGAGCGCCGGACCGGTGCCGCCGAGCCGAGCTTCGCCATGGCAGGCGACGCAATGCTCGCCGTAGAGCGACGCGCCGTCGGGCTCCGCACGCGAAATCTCCGCGAGCGTTACCCCGCAGAGAAGGGCGACGGCCAGCGCCAGCCTATTCGGCCATCTGAGCGGCACGGCGCACTCCCCTGAACGGTGTCACCTCGAGGCGTTCCGTGGCGGCCTGCACGCCGATCTCCTCGTCGTCGAGATAGCAGGCCGGATCCTCCGCCCACGGATCGCCGGTCAGCTGCAATGCGCGCACCCGCGTATTGCCGCCGCAAATGTCGAAATAACTGCACTCGCTGCATCGCCCGCCGA
This sequence comes from Afifellaceae bacterium, assembly GCA_035465195.1. Taxonomy (GTDB): domain Bacteria; phylum Pseudomonadota; class Alphaproteobacteria; order Rhizobiales; family Afifellaceae; genus CAMYKZ01. Next base: position 841 of record DATHRP010000690.1, read on the forward strand.
CGGTGCGCGGCCGCGTCTTCAGCCCGGCCATGATCGGGTCGGACGTATCCTGCCAGATCTCGCCGAACGGCCGCTCCTTCACGTTGCCGAGCGGATAGTGCCACCAGAACGTATCGGGATGGACGATGCCGAGATTGTCGATATTGGCGATATTGACTCCCGAGGAGTTGCCGCCCCATTGGACGAGCTTTGCCCGGATGCGGTCTTCGAGATGCGGGAAATTCCGACGTACCCAGAACAGCAGGTAGACGCCATCGGCGTCGTTGTTGCCGGTGACGAATTCGCGGGTGCCGCCAGCCTCGGCGTCCCGCCATGCGCGTTCGAAAAGCGTATCCATGATCTGCCGGGTCATGTCGCGGCGGGCATCGTCTCCACGGTTCTTGTTGCCGCGGCCGGCATAATTCAGATGCGACAGGTAGAACTTGTCGATCCCCTCGTCCTCGGCCAGGTCGAGCAGCGCCGGCAGCTCGTGCGCATTGTCGATTGTGGCGGTGAACCGCATCCCGATCTTGATGCCGTGGTCGCGGCAAAGCCTGATCCCGTTCAGTGCCTCGTCGAACCCGCCCTCGCGCCTGCGGAAGGCGTCGTGCGTCTGCCTGGTGCCGTCGAGGCTGATGCCGACATAGTCGTAGCCGATGGAGGTGATCTCGCCGATATTGTGCTCGCCGATCAGCGTGCCGTTGGAAGACAGGCCGACATAGAACCCCATCTGCTTGGCGCGCCGCGAAATGTCGAAGATATCCTTGCGCATCAGCGGCTCGCCGCCGGACAGAATCAGCACAGGCACGTGGAACGCCTTGAGATCGTCCATCACCCGGAAGACCTCGTCGGTCGACAGCTCGCCCGGGAAATCGACGTCGCCGGAGATCGAATAACAGTGCTTGCACATCAGGTTGCAGCGGCGGATCAGGTTCCAGATCACCACAGGTCCGGGCGGTGCAGCGCGCCGTACCGGGGTGGGCGCAATTAGCTCCTGCATGAACTGGCTGAGACGAAACATGGCAACTCCCTTTCAGCCTGCGAGCCGCAGCCCGGTCTTCTTGAGGATGCGCGTGCTATAGAGGACATCGTGCGCGCGGCAGTCCTCGCTCAGGATTGCTGCAATTTCCGACACCTTCACTTCGACCTCGGCGCGCGAC
>DATHRP010000691.1:0-3255 GCA_035465195.1 Afifellaceae bacterium
GCCCCCATCGCGGCGCGCTGGCCGCTGCTGATCTGCGCGCCTTCGAAGGCCGGCCCGGTCGGACTCGAGCAGGCCAGCAGGCGGTTGCGGTTTCCCAGGACGATTTCCGCGTTGGTTCCGACGTCGACGATCAGCGTCATCTGATCGCTCCGATGCGGCGCCTCGGCCAGAAGCACGCCGGAGGTGTCGGCTCCGACGTGGCCGGCGATGCACGGCAAGGTGTAGACCACCGCGCAGGGGTCCAGTCCGTGCAGATCGAGATCGCTCGCCGCGAAGGTGAGCGCCCGATCGACGGCCAGCACGAAGGGGGCGCGGCCGAGCTGCACCGGGTCCAGGCCCAGGAATATGTGGTGCATGATCGAGTTACCGACGATGCACACCTCGTGAACGTCCTGCGTGTCGACTTCGGCCCTCCGGGCCGTCTCCTCGGCCAGCTCGCAGACCGCGCGGCGGGCCTCGGCGGCCAGTTCACCCCGCTCCTCCGGGTTCTGTTGAATGTACGAGACGCGGCTGATCAGGTCCTCGCCGAAGCGGATCTGCGGGTTCATCATACCCGACGCCGCAACCACCTCGCCGGTCGACAAATCGCAGAGGTGGGCGGCAATCGTCGTCGTGCCGACGTCGACGGCGAGCCCGAACGCCCGGTCATGAAAGCCGGGACGGATGGCCACCAGCCGTCGCCCCTCGCGCACGGCAGTCGTCGCCTTCCAGTTGCCTGCCCGGAGGGCTGCCGGTAAGTACCTGAGCAACCGCGGGTCGAATTCCGTGACCGCGATTCCCCACTGTTCCCCGATCGCCGCGATGACGCGGTCGACGTCGTTTCGCGGATCCTGGAGGCGGGGTGCTGCGAGCTCCAGATAGTGGAGGCAGAGCAACGGATCGATCTCGACCTGGCGTATTTCGGCGTCCTTGCGCACGATCTGTTTATGGAGCTGGCTTTCCGGAGGAACGTCGATGACAGCGTCGCCTTGGAGGCGAACCGCGCACCCAAGCCTGCGCCCGTCACGCAAACCTTTGCTCTCTGCGTAACGCCGCTCCATCTCGCCGGGCAGCGTCAGATGGTTCGGGCGCGATAAAATGCCGAACTTCGCGTACTCGCCGGCGGCCAGCTCGACCTGGCATCGGCCGCAGATCCCGCGCCCGCCGCAGATCGAATCGATGTCCACGCCGAGCTTGCGGGCGGCCCTGAGAACGGGCGTGCCGCGCGGAAACCGGCCGCGGCGTCCGGAAGGGAGGAATACGACGAACGCGTCGTCAGGCAACTTTGCTACCTTGCCCATTGCTCACCTGTGCGAGTCGCCGGCTGCGCTTGATCCAGCGCTTGCACATGGGATCGAGTCCGGCCAGCACCTCCGCCCCGCCGACCGCGGACATGATCTCCCGATGCAAGGGGTTGACGATCCCGCAGGTCAGCCCCGCCCCGATGAGCATGGCGATGAACGCGGCGTTGAGGCCCTGCCGGTCCGGCAGCCCGAAACTCACGTTGGACGCCCCACAGATCGTATTGAGCTTCAGTTCGCTCCGCACGCGGCGGACCAGATCAAGGGCCGTCTGTCCCGCGGAGTTGACGGCCCCGATGGGCATGATCAATGGGTCAACGACGACGTCCGCGGCCGGAATGCCGTGGTCCATGGCACGTTGCACGATCTTGTTGGCGACCTGGAAGCGCTTTTCCGGATCCTGCGAAATGCCGTCCTCATCGTTACAGATGGCCACGACGGCGGCACCATGCTTCTTGACGATCGGCAGGACGGATTCCAGGCGATCTTCCTCGCCTGTCACGGAATTGACCAACGCCTTGCCATCGTATGCCGCCAGGCCCGCCGCCAGCGCCGGGACCATGGAAGAATCGATGCATAAGGGAACATCCGTCCGCGACTGAACCAGCTTGACCAGATCGGCCATGGTCGACGCTTCGTCGGCCATCGGCGCGCCAGCATTCACGTCGAGCACATGGGCGCCAGCCTCCACTTGCGCGACGGCGTCATCCTCAACCCGCGTGTAGTTCCCGGCCGCGAGCTCCTCGGCCAGCTTCTTGCGCCCCGTCGGGTTGATGCGCTCGCCGATAACGACGAAGGGCCGGTTGAACCCGATAATAACCTCCTGCGCAGGCGAACTGAGGATCGTGTCGGTCATGCCAATGCTCCTTCTCGGTTTTCCAGGCCGGCGTTGGTTCTCCGCCGCCGCCTCAGCACGCCCGAGGCAAGGATAATCTCGGACACTAGCTCTTCCTGGCGATAGGCCATGACGTGAATCCCGGCTACGCCGGGTATCTCCTGGATCTGCTGAATCAACTCGATGCAGATCCGCTTGCCTTCATCTTTTTGATCTGCCGCCCGCTCCAGGCGCGTGACGATGCTGTCCGGTATATGTACGCCGGGAACGTTGGACCGGATCCAACGCGCCGCCCGGGCCGATGCCAAAGGCCCGACGCCCACCAGGATGAAGCACCGCTCGTGCAAGCCCATGTCGCGAACGCGCGCCAGGTAGCGTTCCAGAAGCGGCACATCGAAGCAATACTGGGTCTGCACAAATTGGGCTCCGGCCTCGATCTTCTTCGCCAGACGCAGCGGCCGGAAATCGTATGGCGGTGCGAAGGGGTTGGCTGCGGCACCGAGAAAGATCTTGGGTGGTTCGGTTATCTTGCGCCCCGATAGAAACCGCGCCTCGTCGCGCATGACCCGAAGCGTTTGCAACAGCGACACCGAATCGAGGTCGAATACGGGCTTGGCCGCGGGTTGGTCGCCGGACTGGACGCCGTCGCCGGTTAGGCAAAGGATGTTTTGCACGCCTATGGCCGCCGCGCCGAGCACGTCACCCTGGATGGCGATCCTGTTGCGGTCACGGCACGAAATCTGCAAAACGGGTGAGTACCCAGCACGGGTCAGCAACGCGCAGATTCCCATGCTCGACATGTGGCAGTTGGCGCCGGACGCGTCGGTAGCGTTGATGGCGTCGCACACCTTGGACAGGACCAGCGCCCGGCGGTAGGTCTCTTCCGGATCGGCGGAGTCCGGCGGGTTGAGCTCGGCGGTGATGGCAAATCGTCCGGACCGCAGCACGCGTTCAAGGCGCCCGCCCGAGCTGTGTCCCGCGAGAATCGGATAGGAGGAAAAATCATCAAGTCCGTAGCGGCTCACGGCGGGCCCGCCCCCTTCCCCGCCGCCACGCCCGCTAGGCGTTCGGCGCTCAGCCTGAGCCATGCGGAAGTCCCGGAAATGCTATGATCCTGCGGCGGTTGCAGATGGCGAATGC
>DATHRP010000692.1:0-2613 GCA_035465195.1 Afifellaceae bacterium
AAAAAGAAGTATGAAACTCTTCAGGCTGATTTCCGTTCTCAAGCTAAAAAATGCAATACAATTAATGATCAAGAGAACAATTAGTGCTGGAAAGAAAGGATCCAAAAATTTCCATCCCTTGTCTAAGAGCAGTGATTATAAACAATACAATCTGTGAGCGACTGGATCAAGCGTCGCGCTGCTCTCAAGATACTTTATGACATCCGAAGCTGGGTGCCAGAAAATGGGTTGCTCAGCTACTATCGCTGCCCGACCAGGGCGTGGCGCCCTATCGCGGGCGGGGCTTAATACCAGGCATTCGGCAGTTGTTCGCGGCCGGACGAGAGCGTTGACCAACATCAAGCTCCGGTTGGCGGAATATCGCTATCATTTTGATGCGAACAGCCATGCACACATCGCAACCGAAAGGATCGGCCATGAAATCATCAACTGTTTCCGCCCATGCCGCTGCCGTATTGGCCGCAGGGATGTTGTTGGCCGCCATTCCGCGGTCCGCCAATGCCGGCCCCGGCCACGAAGGCGGTCATCATGAGGATGCAGGCCATATGATCGAGCAGATGCGCGAATTGCACAAAGGTCACGAACACGGCCATGATTTCGAGGCCATCGAGTCCATGAAGCCCGAGGAAATGGAGCGCGTTATGGCGGCGATGCAGGATATAGGTCTTGCGTTGCCCTCGCTCGATCCGGTCCATGGCCGTGAATTGTTCGTCGGTAAGGGCTGCATTGTCTGCCATTCCGTCAACGGGATTGGAGGCGAGGTCGGTCCGCCGATCGATGCCGCCAACATGGCGCATACCATGAACGCATTCGAGTTCGCCGCGCGCATGTTGCGGGGTGCGGAGCCGATGATCGCCATGCAGAAAGAGTTGTTCGGCGATCAGATCGAACTGAGTGGCCAGGATCTGGCCGACCTTGTTGCCTTCGCCCATGATGCCGAAGAGCAGGCGAAGCTTCACAAGGCGGATATTCCCGAACGGTTCAGGACACTGATACAGTAAGCGGGTTCAACCCCGCCGCGCCTCGATCGCGTCCCAGACCATACCGGCAACGTTGATCCCGTCGTAACGCGACAGTTCGCGGATGCCGGTTGGCGAGGTGACGTTGATCTCCGTCATCACGTCGCCGATCACGTCGATGCCGACCAGGACGAAGCCGCGCGCCTTCAGCTCCGGGCCGATGCGGGCGCAGATCTCCCGGTCGCGGTCGTTGAGCTGATAGGCCTCGGCCCGCCCGCCGACATGCAGGTTGGAGCGCGCGTCGCCCGGCATCGGCACCCGATTGATGCCGCCTACCGCCTCGCCGTCGACCAGGATGATCCGCCGGTCGCCCTGGCGCACCGCCGGCAGGTAGCGCTGCACGACATAGGGTTCGCGGAAATTGATCGCGAACAGCTCGAGCAGCGCCGAAAGGTTCTCGTCGTCCTCGCGCACCCGGAACACCGCCGCCCCGCCGTTGCCGTAGAGCGGCTTGACGATGATGTCGCCATATTCGGCCCGGAAGCCGCGGATCACCTCCGGATCGCGGGTGATCAGCGTCTCCGGCATCAGGTCGCCGAACTCGGTGACGTACAGCTTCTCCGGCGCGTTGCGCACATGCTCCGGGTCGTTGACCACCAGGGTCTCCGGCATCAGCCGCTCCAGCAGGTGCGTGGTCGTGATGTAGGCCATGTCGAACGGAGGGTCCTGGCGCAGCATCACCACGTCCATGGTGGAAAGGTCGGTATGCACCGGATCGCCGAGTTCCGCATGGGCGCCCGGCACGTCGGCCACCTTCGCCGCCTCGATGCCGGCCTCCACCCGGCCGTTCCGCATCGAAAGCCGCTCCGGCGTGTAGTGATGGATCGCGTGCCCGCGCGCCTGCGCCTCCAGCATCAGCGCGAACGTCGTGTCGCCCCTGATGTCGATCTTCGACACATGGTCCATCTGGAATGCAACCTTGAGGCTCATCGGCGTCTCCCGTCCGGCCGGCCTGCCGGGGTGAACTTGCAGGTCCGGCGCTGTCGCTCCCGCTTAGCCTTTCGCGGCGCGTGGTGCAATCATGGGGAAGAGCCAACTGGCTCAATCGCTTCGCGTCGATCGGTCTCCGACGACCTAGAAAGCCCGGCAGGATCGGAAATCCAATCTCTTATCCGTGTTCGCGCCTGCCACTGAACACCCGCTCTATCATCATTGCCGGACTTGTTCAGGCAACCCAGGATCTCTGCCATACGAAAAAAGGCGGAACCACCTCATTGCGAATGTTAAGCGCACGCTAGGCCGTTGCCGTCGATCTGGGTCGCCGGGACAAGCCCGGCGATAACGGCGGAGGGTTGGAGACAGGGCGATGCGAACCATTTTCCGCCGCGGCTCGAACATTCAACATCGTTGTTACCACGTTGTCCTTAATCCGCTGGAGGGTTGGCAATCCGGCCAGGAATATCTCCCCCCTCAGAACGCATTCACCACGTGCTTCGGCCGCCGCCAAGGCGCGATCAGCACCATGTCGAAGCGGAACGTCAGGCCCTGCGCGTCCGGATGTCGCGCCACCCAGATGTCGGCGGCGTCGCGGATGCGCCGTTCGGCAGCCGCGGTCACCGCGTCCTCCGCCGCCTCGTGGCCGCCGCGCGCCTTT
>DATHRP010000693.1:0-1511 GCA_035465195.1 Afifellaceae bacterium
AGGCGTTCCTCGGCTTCCGGCGTAGCGGAGGTCAACGCGGACATGACGGATTCCAGGAACAGACCATCCCCGGACGACATGTCCTGCGCGCGCGGGAGCGCGTTTAGGATCGCGTAGTTGGAAAGTTCGGCATTCGAAGCCGTCCTGGTCGCCAGTTCCAGCGCACTGTCCAGTGCCTTGCCCTCGTCGACGATGTAGCTGACGCCGCCCCACCGCTCCATGTCGACCGCTTTCACTACCCGGCCGGTCAGCATCATGTCGGCCATTCGCGCCGCTCCGATCAGCCTGGCGACGCGGACCGACCCGCCGCCGCCGACGAAGATGCCGCGCTGGCCTTCCGGAAGGGCGAAGAACGCGGTCGCCTCCGCCACGCGGATATGGGTCGCGGCCGCCAATTCGAGCCCGCCACCGACGACTGCGCCCTGGAGCGCCGAAACGAAAGGAATCTTGCCGCGCTCGATACGGTCGAACACCCGGTGCCACATGCGCGAATTCTCGATCGCACCGAAAAGCGATTTTTCGACATGCTCGGCCAGATCCAGCCCGGCGCAGAAATGCGGGCCCTCTCCGTGAATCACGCCGGCGCGGGCTTCACTGGACGCACGTTCAACGGCCTCGTCCAGGGCCGCAACGACCTTGTCGCTGATCGCATTGCGCTTGTCCGGACGGTTCAGGCCGATCACGGCAACCGGGCCTTGAAGCTCGTACGTCACGAGGCTGCACTCTGCCGGTCCGTCCATGACGCCCTCCCGAGCGCGGTTCGGCTACTGTCAGGTCATCGGATAATTGTTTCCTAGTAGACAAAATTCGCGAGCCGAGTCAATATGGAACCGGAATGTCGGGGGAGGAAAATGGCCGACCCGCGCAGCAATGTCGCGCTCTGGACGCCCACGGTGCACAGCGAACTCCGCGACGACGGATCGATCCTGGTGTGGCAGGAAGAGCCACTTGCCGCCTATCCGCGCTGCATCACCGAACGGTTCATGGAATGGGCCCGGAAAACGCCGGAGCGCGTCTGGATGGCGGAGCGGGACGAAACCCGGAACTGGGCGGAAACAACCTACGCCGACGCCGCCGACAGGATACGTTCCATCGCCTCTGCATTACTGTCGCACGATCTATCGCCGGAAAAACCACTCCTCATCCTTTCCGGTAACAGCATCGCCCATGCCCTCATGGCCCTTGCGGCGCAGCATGTCGGCATCCCCTCCGCAGCGCTTGCGCCGGCCTATTCGCTGGCCGGGAATGACTGGATCAAGCTGCATGATGTCGCGGCGCAGATCACTCCCGGAATGATTTTCGTCGATGACGCCAGCCGTTTCGCACCGGCGATCAAGGCGGTGTTCGACGCCGACGTGCCGGTCGTCGCGATAAACGGCGAGGTCGCGGGCCGGGAAACGCTGGCCTACGACGATCTCCTGGCGACCACTTCCCACACCCGTCTCGAGACGGCGCACGCAGCGGTCTCGCCGGATACCGTGGCGAAGTTCCTTTTCACGTCCGGAACGACA
>DATHRP010000694.1:0-9335 GCA_035465195.1 Afifellaceae bacterium
CGTTCGCGCGGCCGCTGCACGTTTTCGACGCCGACAAGGTGCACGGCGACATCCGCGCCCGCCTGGCGCGGCCCGGCGAGACGCTGGACGCGCTCGACGGCAAGACCTATACGCTCGACGAGACGATGACGGTGATCGCCGACGAGGACGGTCCGGAATCGATCGGCGGTATCATCGGCGGCGAGGCGTCCGGCTGCACCGAGGAGACGGTAAACGTCTTCCTGGAGGCCGCCTGGTTCGACCCGGTGCGGACGGCGGCGACGGGCCGCAAGCTGAACGTCATCACCGATGCGCGCTTCCGCTTCGAACGCGGCGTCGACCCGGCCTTCGTTGTGACCGGCGCGGAGATCGCGACCAGCCTGATCATGGAACTGTGCGGCGGCGAGGCCTCGCACCTGGTGGTGGCAGGCGACCCGCCGCTGCGCCATGCCGCCTTCGACCTCAGGCTCAGCCGGGCGCGCACGCTGGCCGGCGTCGACATCCAGCCGGACGAACAGGTCCGCATCCTTTCCGCGCTCGGCTTCACGGCCGAGCCGACGGACGATCCGGAGATTCTCCATGTCGGCGTGCCGGAATGGCGCCCTGACATCCACGGCGAGGCCGACCTGGTGGAAGAGGTGGTGCGCATCTACGGCTTCGACCGGATCGGCCACATGCAATTGCCGCGGCTGCACACGGTGACGGCCAAGGCGATCGATCTTGGCCAGCGCCGGCGGTTCCGCGCGGCGCGCACCCTTGCCGCGCGCGGCCTCAACGAGGCGGTGACATGGTCGTTCCTGCCGGAGGCGCAGGCGGCATTGTTTTCCGGCGAGCGCGACCCGGTGGCACTAGACAATCCGATCTCCACCGAACTGTCGCACATGCGCCCATCGCTGCTGCCCAACCTGATCGCCGCCGTGGAACGCAACCGGGCGCGCGGCTTCGAGAAGTGCGCCCTGTTCGAGGTCGGCCAGATCTATCGCGGCGAGGAACCGGACGACGAGTCCTTCCACGCCACGACGGTGCGCGCCGGCGAGACGGCGGAGCGCCACTGGGCGAAGAAGCCGAGGCCTGTGGACCTGTTCGACGCCAAGGCCGACCTGATGGCGGTGCTGGATGCACTCGGCGCGCCGGTCGGCTCGCTGCAGACGGTGGCGGAAGGCCCGGGCTGGTATCATCCCGGCCGCGTCGGCTCGCTGCAGCTCGGCCCGAAGAACCGCATCGCCTCGTTCGGCGAGGTGCATCCGCGCGTGCTGCGCGAGATGGACGTCGAGGGGCCGGTGGTCGCATTCGAGATCGATCTGGGCGCGATCCCGCTGCCGAAGTCGGCCCGCACCACGCGGCCGGCGCTCGACGTCTCGGACCTGCAGGCGGTCCGGCGCGATTTCGCCTTCGTGGTCGACGGTTCGGTCGCCGCCGAGCAGATCGTGCGGGCGGCGCGGGGCGCCGACAAGGCGCTGATCAGCGATGTCGACGTGTTCGACGTGTTCGCCGGCGAGGCAATCGGCGAGGGCCGCAAGTCGGTGGCGGTGGAAATCACGCTGCAGCCGCGCGACAAGACGCTGACCGACGAGGAGATCGACGCGGTGTCGCAGCGGATCGTCGGCGCGGTGGAAAAAGCGACGGGCGCACAGCTTCGCGGCTGAGCGCACCGTGCCATGACGGGGGGATATCCCCGCAGAAATGAACAGTCCGCGACTTGAACTTCCTGTGAATCGTCAAATCATTGACACATGATTTGCAAAGATTTTCAGGAGGTTGGCCGGGGTTCGACGTTCGTTCTGCCTCAATTCCGCCTGGACAAAGGCGGAACGACCATATTCCTGCCCTGCCGCTCAGGCGATGGCGTCCATCTCCTCGTCGCTGAGCGTCTGCGGGACGATGGTGATGGGGATCGGGAAGGTGCCGGAGCCCTTGCCGGCAATGGCGGAGACTAACGGCCCGGGGCCTTCGGACGCCTCGCTTGCGCCGAGCACGAGGACGGCGATGTCCTCGTCCTCCTCGATGATGTTGCGGACCTGTTCGGCCCGCGCGCCCTCGCGGATCACCAGTTCCGGCTCGACGCTGGAACATTCGCGCACCTTGACGCCGAAGCGCCCGAGGACCGCCTCGGCCTCTTCCATCGCCTCTTCGCGCATGATGTCTTCCACGCCGAGCCAGTGCTGGAAATCGCCGGGCTCCAGCACGTATAGCAGGACGACCGCGCCGTTGGTGCGCTCCGCCCGCTTTGCGGCATAGGTGAGCGCCCGAAGGCATTCAGGCGAATCGTCGATGACCACAAGGAACTTGCGCTTGTGGCCTTCCTCGAGACTTTTGCGGGGCCGCATCATGGCGCCATGCTGCCATCGGGGCGGAGCGGCGGCAAGCCACCAATTGCCATGCGCTATTTCCGGGACCTGAGCAGGCCGAGGACATCCTTGACCGCGTCCATGATCGGCGTGGCGATTTCCGCCGCCCGTTCCGCGCCGTCGGCCAGCACACTGTCTATGTAGGAAGGATCGTCCTGCAAGCGCCGCATCTCGGCTGCGATGGGGGACAGCTTCTCCACGGCGATCTCCGACAGCGCCGGCTTGAAGACGGAGAACTGCGCGCCGCCGAACTCGGCCAGAACCGACTCCTTGCTGGTGCCGGCGAGCGCGGCATAGATGCCGACCAGATTGTCGGCCTCAGGCCTTTCCTTCAGCCCGTCCACCTCGGACGGCAGCGGTTCGGGATCGGTGCGGGCCTTGCGGAACTTCTGGGCGATGGCGTCGGCGTCGTCGGTCATGTTGATGCGCGACAGGTCGGAGGCTTCCGACTTCGACATCTTCTTCGTACCGTCGCGCAGGCTCATCACCCGGGTCGCCGGGCCCGTGATCATCGGCTCCGGCAGCGGGAAGAACGCGTCGCCGTAACCGTGTTCAGCGATCGATTCGGCGAAGTCGTTATTGAACTTCTGGGCGATGTCGCGTGACAGTTCCAGGTGCTGCTTCTGGTCCTCGCCGACCGGCACGTGGGTTGCCTTGTAGGCGAGGATGTCGGCCGCCATCAGGTTGGGATAGACGAACAGGCCGGTGGAAGCGTTCTCGCGGTCCTTGCCCGCCTTCTCCTTGAACTGGGTCATCCGGTTCAGCCAGCCGAGACGGGCGACGCAGTTGAACACCCAGGCGAGCTCGGCGTGGGCGCTGACCTGGCTCTGGTTGAAGATGATGCTCTTTTGCGGATCGAGGCCGCAGGCGAGATAGGCCGCCGTCAGTTCGCGGATATCGCGGACCAGCTGGGCCGGATCGTGCTTGATCGTGATCGCGTGCAGGTCGACCACGCAATAGATGCACTGGTGCGTCCCCTGCATGGCGATCCAGTTGAGCATGGCGCCGAGATAGTTGCCGAGATGCAGATTGCCTGTCGGCTGCATGCCGGAAAAGACGCGTTCCGGGAATTTCGTCATGGCGGTGCCTGCCTGCTGCCGGCCCGGCGGTTCAAGCGGGCCTGTTGGATGTCGGCGCGGTTTATCGCCAAAGCCGGCGACGGACGCAAGGCCGCATTTTCCGGCCGCCCAGGTTCAGGCCGCTCAGGGTTTCGGCCGCCGGACGATCTGCCGGCTGATCTCGCGAAGGTCGGCCGCGCCGGTGAGTTGCACGGCGGCGAAATAGAGCGCGGCGCCGCAGGCGACCAGCAGCGCCAGTGCGGCGAGCTGGGCGCCGATAGCTGAAGCCGGCTGGACCAGGACGTCGAGCGGTACCAGCAGGGCGTAGAGCGCGGCCGCCATGGCGAGAGCGGAGGCGAGCATCCAGCCGGCCTGGCGGAAGACCGCCGGCTGCACCGGCCAGAATCCGTTGTGCAGCAGCAGCCAGAACAATATGAGCGCATTGGCCCAGCCGGCGATCGTCGTGGCCAGCGCGATGCCGGCCTCGGCCATCGACGGGAACAGCGCCAGGCTGAAGGCGATGTTGATGATCATGGTGACGGCGGCGGCGCGCATCGGCGTGGCGGTGTCCTCGCGAGCGAAGAAGCCCGGCTGGAAGACCTTGACCAGCACGAAAGCCGGCAGACCGAGCGCGAAATAGCCCAGCGCATGGGCGGTGATCTCGGTGGTCTCGGTGGTGAACTGGCCGCGCTCGAAAAGGACGCGCACGACCGGTTCCGCGATCACGGCGAGCGCGGCGGCGGCCGGGAGCGTCAGAAACAGCGCGAAGATGAGCGAGCGGTTCTGATAATCTCCGGCGCGCTTGAAATCGCCGCTCTTCAGGGCGCGCGACAGTTCCGGCAGAAGCACGACGCCGATGGCGATGCCGACAACGCCCAGCGGAAGCTGATAGATGCGGTCGGCATATTGCAGGACGGCGATGGCGCCGGCCTTCTGGCTGGCGATTATCTGGCCGATGAACAAGTTGATCTGGACGATGCCTCCGGCGATCGCCGCCGGCGCGGCGAGCACCAGCAGCTTGCGGACGGCGGGCGTCAGCGACGGGCGCCTGAAGCCGAGCGAAAACCCTTCCCGCCTCAGCGCGACGAACAGCAGAAGCAATTGCGCCAGGCCGGCGGTGAACACGCCCCAGCCCATCATCAGACCGATCTGGCGGGTATCCAGCCCGGCGGAAAGCGACAGCCCGAGGACGGCGATCAGGATGATGTTGAGCAGAACCGGTGCGAAGGCGGCGGCGGCGTAGCGGTGCAGCGCATTGAGGATGCCGCTCAGCATCGCGACCAGCGACATGCAGGCAAGATAGGGGAACATCACCCGCGAGAGGGTGACCGTGAGTTCGAACTTGCCGGCATTGTCGACGAATCCCGGCGCGATGATCGTGGCGACGAAGAGCGGCGCGGCGAGCTCAATCAGCGCTGTCAGGACGAGCAGGATGACGAACAATGCGGCGAGCACCTGGTTGGCGAACCGGCGGGCGCCGTCCTCGCCCTCGCCTTCGAGCGCCTTGGCGAACAGCGGGATGAAGGCGGAGTTGAACGCCCCCTCCGCCAGCACGCGGCGGAACAGGTTGGGAAAGCGGAAGGCCGCGTAGAAGGCGTCGGCAACCGGGCCGGCTCCGAGCGTCGCAGCGATAAGCAGTTCGCGGACGAACCCCAGCACCCGGCTCATCATCGTGTTGCCGCCGACGGTAATGAAGCTCCGCGCCAGGCTCATTTGGCGGCGACCTTGCCCGCGCTCGTCGGCGTCGACCTGGCCTTCGGCTTCCTGTCCGTTTCCTTGTCTTTTTCCCTTTCCGGGCTGCGATCCGGCCTGCCGCCATCGTCGTTGACAGCAGCCAGGATGCGCTTGCGGATCAGATTCTGACGATTGCGCGAATCGATCTTGTAACCGAGGAGATCGGTCACATAGAACGTGTCGACGGCGCGCTCGCCGAACGTGGCGATGTGGGCGGAGGCGATGTTGAGGTTGAGATCGGAAATCGACCGGCCGATATCGTAGAGCAGGCCGACCCTGTCGAGACAGGAGACCTCGATCACCGTGAAGCGGTCGGACAGGCTGTTGTCGACGCTGACCTCGGGCTCGATGCTGAAGGCGTCGCGCCGGGATTTGCGCTTCTTGCGGCTCGCCACCATCTCCGGAAGCTTCACCTCGCCGCGCAGCGCCTGCTCGATCAGCCGGGCGATGCGCTGGCCGCGCATGTTCTCCTCTTCGTTGGTGTCGAGAAGTCGCGACACCCTGATCGTGTCGAGCGCCCGGCCGTCGGTCGTGGTGTAGAACTGGGCGTCGACAATGTTGGCGCCCATCGCCGAACAGGCGCCGGCCATCACCGACAGGAGGTTGGGATGGTCGGGCGTGAGGATGGTGATGGCCGTGACGCTCTCGAAAGCCATCGGATTGATCTCGAAGGCAAAGCCCTTCTTCTCGCGGTCGGCGGCGCGCAGCAGTTCGGCGTGACGCACCTGCTCGTCCTCGTCGACCCTCAGCCAGTAGGCGGGATAATGCAGGTTTAGGACCCGGTTGCGCTCCGCCTCGCCCCAATCGGCCAGGCGGGCAGCCAGCGCCTCGCGCGAGCCCGCCACCCGCTGCTGGCGCGTCGCCTTGCTGAATCCGCCGGTCAGGATGAGTTCGCACTCATAGTAGAGCGTACGCAGCAGCTGGCCCTTCCAGCCGTTCCAGACCCCCGGCCCGACGGCGCGGATATCGCAGACGGTGAGCAACAGCAGCAGGTTGAGCCGGTCCATGCTTTCCACGATGTTGGCGAAATCGACGATGGTGCGCCGGTCCGACAGGTCTCGGGACTGGGCGACGATCGACATGGTCAGGTGCTGCTCGACGAGCCAGGCGACGGTTTCGGTCTGCGCCGGGCTGAGACCGAAGCGCGGGCACAGGCGGCGGGCGATCTTCGCCCCGGCGACGGAATGGTCTTCCTTCCGGCCCTTGGCAATGTCGTGCAGGAACAGCGCGACATAGAGCACGGTCTTGTCCCGGATGCCGGGCAGGATCTCGTGCGACAGCGGATGCTCGTCGCTGAGGCCGCCGCCGTCCATCTCGCAGAAGGTGCCGATCGAGCGGATCAGGTGCTCATCGACGGTGTAGTGATGATACATGTTGAACTGCATCATCGCGACGACCTTGCCGAACTCGGGAATGAAGCGGCCGAGGACGCCGGTCTCGTTCATCCGCCGGAGCACGATCTCGGCATGCTTCTGCGACGTCAGGATGTCGAGGAACAGGCGGTTCGCCTCCGGATCGTTGCGCACGGTCTTGTCGATGCGCTTCAGCGAGCGGGTGATCAGCCTGAGTGCGTCGGGATGGAACGCCAGGTTGGCCTTGCCGGCCAGATGGAAGATGCGAATCAGGTTGACCGGATCGCGCTCGAAGACATCGTCGCTGTGCGAATTGATCCGGTTGTTGTCGATGAAGAATTCGTCACTGCCGGGCAGATCGCGCCGGCGGCCGCGCAGGCCGCGGAACAGCCGGTTGAGGCCTGGCGCGTTCTTCGCCTCGCGCTCCTCCAGGCCGGCGCAGATGATCCGCGTCAGGTCGCCGACATCCTTGGCGATCAGGAAATAGTGCTTCATGAAGCGCTCAACGCCCTGCAGGCCGTGATGCTTCTGGTAGCCGAGACGGCGGGCCAATTCCGGCTGGATGTCGAACGACAGCCGTTCCTCGGCGCGGCCGGTCAGGAAGTGCAGGTGGCAGCGGACCGCCCACAGGAAATCGCCGCATTTCCGAAACAGGCGGTATTCGGCGCGGCTGAGCACGCCCTTGCCGACCAGGGCTTCCGCCGAGGGAACGCGATAATAGTATTTCGCGATCCAGTACAATGTCTGCAGGTCGCGCAGCCCGCCCTTGCCCTCCTTGAGCTGTGGCTCGACGAGGTAGCGCGTATTGCCGGCGCGGCGGTGGCGGGTGTCGCGTTCGGCCAGCTTTGCGGTGATGAATTCGCGCGCGGTTCCGGCGACGACGTCCTTGTCGAACCGCTTCTCGAACTCGTCGAACAGGTCCTTCTCGCCGCACAGATAGCGCGCCTCCAGGAGCGCTGTGCGGATGGTCATGTCCTGGCGGGAAAGCTTGATGCATTCCGCCACCGTGCGGGTGGCGTGGCCGACCTTCAGGTTCATGTCCCAAAGGAGCAGGAGAATGTATTCGGTGACGCTCTCCGACCAGGCCGTCGTCTTGTAGGGAAACAGGAACAGCAGATCGATGTCGGAGCCCGGCGCCAGCATGCCGCGTCCGTAGCCGCCGACGGCGGCGAGGCAGAGCTGTTCGGAGGAAGACGGATTGCTGACGCGGAAGACCTTCTGGCTTGCAAAACGGAACAGGGCGCAGAGGATGACGTCCTGGAGGTGGGACAATTGGCGCGAACAGTGCCGGCCGCCGCCCGTCTCCTCCAGTTCGGCACGAGCGATTTCCCGGCCCTTTTCCAGTGCCGCCTTGGCAAGCGACAGAACCCCGGCGCGAACCTCGGGACTTGCGGCATCGGCGTCTTCCGCCAGGGCGAAAAGCTGCGCCTCGAAGGCTTCCGGATCGATCAGTACCGCGCTCTTCTCGGCGCGGCCCCGCGGCTGCGGCCGGCGGCTGGTTTTCTCAGGTTTTCCGGTGCGGCTCAAATGAACGGCCCTGCATGAAATCGGCTCGGAAATCGGTTCAGCGCTAACACGGCGCGGCCCCGCTGGCTATCGTTTCGTGCCGCGGCGGGCCTGCTTGAGACGGTCGAGCTCCTCCAGCGCCTGGCGCGGGGTCAGATCGTCCGGCGACAGGCCGTCGAGGATCGTCAGCGCCTCGTCGGGCTCGGCCGGTTCGGCTGCAGCCTGCGGTACGGCGAACAGCGGCAGATCGTCGACCAGCGACGCGGCGTCCCTGCCCCGCTCGCCGGCCTCCAGCTGTTTCAGCACGGCGCGCGCACGCTCGATCACCGCGGCCGGCAGCCCGGCCAGCTTGGCGACCTGGATACCGTAGGACCGGTCCGCCGCACCGGCGACGACCTCATGCAGGAAAACCACGTCGCCCTTCCACTCGGCGACCTTCATGGTGGCGTTGTGCAGCCGGGAAAGCCGGGCGGACAGCGCCGTCAGCTCGTGATAGTGGGTCGCGAACAGGGTGCGGCAGCCGTTGGTCTCGTGCAGGTGCTCGATCGTCGCCCAGGCGATCGACAGGCCGTCGAAGGTCGCCGTGCCGCGGCCGATCTCATCGAGAATAACCAGCGCACGTTCGACGGCCTGGTTGAGGATTGCCGCCGTCTCGACCATCTCGACCATGAAGGTGGACCGCCCGCGGGCGAGGTCGTCGGCCGCTCCGACCCTGGAATGGACGGCGTCGACGACGCCGATATGGGCTGAACGCGCCGGCACGTAGAATCCCGCCTGGGCGAGGATAGCGATCAACGCGTTCTGGCGCAGGAAGGTCGACTTGCCCGCCATGTTCGGCCCGGTGAGGAGCCAGATCCGGCCGGGACCGCCGCTATCTGCCGGCGACAGGTCGGCGGAATTGGATACGAAGCGCTCGCCGCTGCGGGCCAGCGCCTGCTCAACGACCGGATGCCTACCGCCGTCGATGGCGAAGGCCAGCGAATCGTCGATCCGCGGGCGCGCAAGATCGCCGGCCTCGGCAAGCTCCGCCGCCGAGCCGGCGACGTCGATGGCGGCAAGCGCCTCGGCGCCGGCACGCAGAGCCGCCTGGTTATCCAGAACGGCGTCGGCGAGTTTCCGGAAAATGTCCCGTTCGATGGCAATCGCGCGGTCGGAGGCGCTGGCGATCTTCTGCTCCAGTTCGCCGAGCTCCGCCGTGGTGAAGCGCATGGCGTTGGCCATGGTCTGGCGGTGGATGAACGTGCCGGCCTGCTGCTCGCGCGACAATTGCGGGGCGTTGGCGGCGGTCACCTCGACGAAATAGCCGAGCACATTGTTGTGGCGGATCTTTAGCGATTTGACGCCGGTCTCCTCGCTGT
>DATHRP010000695.1:0-4168 GCA_035465195.1 Afifellaceae bacterium
GCGGCGACGAACGGCAGCAATGGCGACGCCTCGGCGCAGGACGAGGAGCAGCCCGCGGAAGACGAGCGCGAGCCGGCACTCGCCCAGTCCGTGGCCGGCGGCGACGAAACGGCGGGCGAGCAGGCCAAGTCGGACCAGCCGAAGCGGTCCGGCTGGTGGCAGCGCCGCTCCTTCTTCTGATCCGATGACCGGAACGAGCGATCGCCGGCCCACTTTTGCGGGCGGATGGCAGGCGGCTGCCCGGTGCGCTCGAGACCGGGAAAGCTGAGCCGCGGGGCAACCGCATGGTGCAGGGTAACCAGGCCGACCGGAATAGCGACGGGAACCGCGACGCGCAGGCCACAGGCGCGTCCGGCCGGCCGGTCTATCTGTTCTGCCATATCCCCAAATGTGCCGGGTCGACGGTCAAGAGCCACATGGACGCCAGCGCGCCGGGCCGGGCCGTGCGCGCCAAGCGGCGCCACGGCTTCCTTCGCGATTTCGGCGGCGACTATACCGACGTGCAGCGTTCGGGAATCCGGCCGGACGAGGTCGATTTCATAGGCGGGCACGCTTTGTCGCGGTCAGTGGTCAAGGCGTTCCCGGACCGTCCGATCCGCCCGTGCGTGCTGATCCGCGACCCGCTGAGCTTCGCGGTCTCGTTCTACAATCACAGGAACCGGCAGGCGGCGGACGCCGGCCACGGCGCGATCCCCGTCGAGGTCTATATCCGATCGCTGCCCAAGAATCCGATGATCCGGGTCATCATGACCCGTTATCTCGGGATCGGATACCCGACGATCCTCCGGTACGGCTCAGCCGATCGGTTCCGCATGGTGGACGAGACGCTGGCCGGATTCTGGTTCGTCGGCAGCTGGATGCACGCCTCGGAACTGATCGGCCGGCTGTCGCAGGAACTCGACCTGCCCGACCAGGTGAAGATCCGCAACGCCGCCACCGGCGATCGGCTCTATCCCCGTGACGTTCCGGAAGCGGTCGCCAGGCGGTACCTGCGGTACAATGCGGCCGACCAGGCTCTGTTCGAGCGCTGGGGCGACGTCAAGTGGAGCGGACGGCCCGAGCCGGTCGACGTCAGGCTGCCTTCGGGCGACCAGATGAGCTACCTGGCGAACGAGATCACCCGTGTCTCCATGAGCCGCGCGATCAAGATCGCCCGGCCGTGGCTGTAGGCCGCGACCGCGGTCAGGGGAACAGCGGAAGCTGGGTCAGGCCCGTCGTCTCCTCCAGCCCGAAGGCGAGGTTCATGTTCTGCAGCGCCTGCCCGGCCGATCCCTTGACCAAATTATCGAGCGTGGACATGACGATCGCCCTGTCGCGGATGCGGTCGGCGAAGACGCCGATCTGGACATAGTTCGAGCCGCGCACGTTCTGGGTCTGCGGCATGATGCCTTCCGGCAGCACCTGGACGAACTCCTCATCCTCGTAGCGCGCCCGCAGGGCCTCGCGCAGGGCGGTCACGCTGGCGCCTGGCTTCAGCCGGAGGTAACAGGTGCAAAACTCGCCCCGGCTCATCGGAATGAGGTGCGGCGTGAAGTTGACCAGGAGCTGCATGCCGGCGGCCCGGCCGCACTCCTGCTCTATTTCCGGGGCATGCCGGTGCTTCGCCACCGAATAGGGCGAAAGGCCCTCGCCCGCCTCGCAGAACAGCGTATTCTGCTTCAACCCCCTGCCCGCGCCTGACACACCGGATTTGGCGTCGATGACGATATCGGTCGGATCTACAAGCGCCTCCAGCACCGGCGGCAGCAGCGCCAGCAGCACCGCCGTCGGATAGCAGCCGGGACAGGCGATCAGCCGGGCTCCTGCGATCTGCGGACGGTAGAATTCCGTCAGGCCGTAAACCGCCTCCTGCTGGAGGATCGGCGCCTGGTGCTCGTGGCCGTACCATTCGGCGTAGACATCCGGATCGCGGAGCCGGAAATCGGCCGACATGTCGATGATCTTGACGTGCGGATTGTCGGCAAGGATGGATGACGTGATCTGCTGGGTCGTACCGTGCGGCAGACCGCAGAACACTGCGTCGACGTTGCTCCAGTCGGCGCTTTCCCATTCGACGAGGTCGGGCAGGTCGAGCGCGGCCAGGTGCGGGAAGACGGCCGACATCGGCTTGCCGGCATGGGTGTTCGCCGTCAGCGCAACGATCTCGACCTTGGGATGGCGTGCCGCCAGTCGCACGAGATCGGAGCCCGTGTAGCCGGATGCACCCAGAACCGCGATGCGAATCTTGTCTGTCATGGCCCTTATCCCTGGAATCGTGTCCCTGGAATCCTCTCCGTGGCGACGGGTTGGAAAGTTCCGGGGTCTATTCCGAATGCCCGCGGATGTAAATGAGCATCCGTTTCGGTTCGGTTTACGAACGGGCGAACAGGGCAAGCAGCGCCTGTCGGTCGACCTTGTCGGACGCATTTCGCGGAATATGGCTGACCGCGCGGATATTCAGGTGCCCGACGATCGCCGGAAGGCCCAGCTTCTTCGCGAGCAGCGTTCCGAGTCCCGCCGCGTCGAACTCGGGCCCGGCGACGATGGCGATGTTCAGCGCGAGCGGATCCGGATTGCCGGCGGGATGGACAATCGCCACGTCGGCAACCGCGTCCTCGGCGGCCAGATGGTTGACCATAGTGCTGAAGGCGATCTTGTGGCCGCTGTAATTATAGACCTCTTCGTCACGACCGGTGAGGTACAGCTGGCCGTCACGGGTCACGCCGAGGTCGGGCATGCGGTACTCGGCCGCCTCGTTGGCGACGATCGCTCCGTCCTGATAATATCTCTGGATCAGCACGGGGTCGTTACGCAGCACCACCTGGCCCGGTTCGCCGTCGATTTCGGAATCGATGCGCACGTCCATGTAATCCCTGATCCGCCCGACATAGCCCGGCGTGAATGTCGCGCTGCGGACCGGCCCCGAAGCGATGCCGCCCACTTCCACGGACCCGTAGAGCACAATGATCTCAGCGTCGAACAATGCTTCGGCGCGCTTGAGCGCAGGCATGGTGATCAGGCTGCCGGTCACCGAAATGCTCTTGAGCGACGGGCAGCGGATCGACATCGCCTCCATCTCGTCCATAAGGCGTTCCAATGCCTTTGGCGAAACGATGAACTTGCTGACGGCGAACAGATTGATCAGCCTGAGGCAGGTCAGCGGATCGTTGCTGGCCCGCACGACCGTGGCCCCGGCATTCAGCGCGCGCAAGCCGGTCCGCAGCGTGATCAGCGACAGCTCGCCCATGATCACCATGACCCGGTCGAGGATGCCGAAGTCATGGCTCTTGTCGAGCTGGAACGTGAAATGGCCGCATGTCTCTCCGATCAGCTTCCACTGACCGGTGGTGCCGGAGGTCGCGGCGACCAGCATCAGATCGGAGTCCGCGCGGGGCCGTTCTCCCCAGGCTTCCAGTGCGTTTGCGGCGCCCTCGAAAACCCGGTCCGATACCGTGAGGTCGGCCGGGATGTCGGTGTCCAGCGGATCGTTGGCGCCAATCGTGAACCGGGTGTCGACCTAGCCGGGGACTTGCGCCGGACCGTAAAGCACGAACGGCACGAGGCCGTAGTGCAGGCAGGCCAGGTGCACGACAAGGCGCATGTCGGGATCGGCGATGTTCGCGAAGACCTTCGTGCCCGGCTGCAGACCGCGCTCCGAGAATGCCGCGCAGAGGTTGCAGATGGCGCTCACAAGATCGTGGTAGGAGACGACCCGCGCCGCGCCGCAGATGGCCGGCGCCACCGCGTTGGTTGCGGCATGCCGGCTGATCGAATGGAATAGCTGATGCATTGCGTTCCGGATCGTCGCTTGCGCTCCCGGAGTAGTATCCGGAGGCCGCACTATTCCCGACATTCCGGCATCGTACTGAAAAGGCAAATGATTTCTGGCGGCAATCGGCGCTATTCCGAGCGCATTGCCGGCCTTCGCCAAGCACTGTTGCATAAACGCAACGTTAGGTCAGTTTCGTAATGGCGATTGTCGGCAGCCCTTCCTGAACGATGAATTCGGGTGATAGATATTAACAAAAGATTTTCCCGCCCAGCCTGGACGAGGAAAGCGTCATTCAGGCGAAATTGGCAGGACGTGTAATAATGAGTGCCCGGAATTCATTGCTCGCGACGACGGCAATGGCAACGATCGTTGCACTGGTGGCGACGACGGCCGGCAGCGCGGCAGACCTACCCGACG
>DATHRP010000696.1:0-12307 GCA_035465195.1 Afifellaceae bacterium
AATCCTATCTCGACATGGCCCGCGGGCAGGCCGTCTGTCGCCCACGCATAGACATCGCGATACCGACCGGCGATCCGGAGCGGGAATACCGCTGGGGGACCATGGAGGGCGGGTCGGCGAATGGCTATTTCGCGATCCGGATGAAATCCGACATCGTCTACCACAGGACGGCCGCGGACGGGACGCGCACGCGCGAGAAATACTGCCGGGAGCCGGGCACCTATTGCGGCCTCGTGCTTCTGACCAGCGTGGAGAACGGCGAACCGCTTGCTTTCCTCAACGACGGGGTGCTGCAGCACATGCGCGTCGGCGGCGATGGCGGATTGGGCGTGAAGTACATGGCGCGCAAGGACGCCGAAGTGGTCGGCATGCTCGGCACCGGCGGCATGGCGAAAAGCCACATGAAGTCCTTCGCCGTCGCCCGCAATATCCGCAAGCTCCAGGTCTACAGCCCCACGAAGGCCAACCGCGAAGCGTTCGGCGCCCGGATAAAGGAGCAATACGGCATCGAGGTCACGGTCTGCGAGAGGCCGGAAGAGATCTATCGCGGCGCCGACATCGTCGCCGCGCTGACCGATGCTGCAAAGCCTGTACTCGATGGCTCCCTGGTGGAGCCGGGAACGCATGTCATCAACATCGGCGGTGGCGGCCTGCCGGACCAGGCGACGATCGACAAGGTCGACGTCTATCTGCGCTTCGGCGATACGCCGCCGCCGGTCGGCCACGAGGACGGTACCATCGACGACGAATATCTTCGCTGGCAGGCGTCCGGGCTGGCCGAAGCCGGAAAGCCGCGCCGGCGTGCGCATGGGGTGATGCGGCCGGACGTCAGGGTGAGCCTGCTCGACATTGCCGAAGGCCGCCATCCGGGCCGGACATCGGACGAACAGATCACATGGTCGGAGCGGGGCAACCTGCAGGGCGCGCAGTTCTTCGCCGTGGCGGCGCGGGTCTACGAGGAAGCGAAGGCGCGCGGGCTCGGACGGGAACTGCCGACGGAGTGGTTCCTCCAGTCGATCCGCAACTGATCCGCATCATCCGCGCGTGATGCTCTCTTCCATCTTCCGGTGCAGTTCGGCGGTGACGGTCGGCTCGATGCCGAACCACAGTTTCCAGGCAGGCGGTCCCTGGTGGATCAGCATGCCGAGGCCGTTGACCGTGCGATTGCCGCGTTCGCGGGCCCGGGCGAGGAACGGCGTCTCCAGCGGCGTGTAGATGATATCGGCGGCCACGGCGGTCACCGGCAACCTGTCGAGCCGGATATCCAGTTCCGGCTGTCCGACCATGCCGAGGCTGGTCGTGTTGACGACCGTGGCTGCGCCGTCGAGCGCCTCATGCCGCTCGTCCCAGGACAGCAGCTTGATCGGCCCGCCCAGATCCTCCGCGACCTTCCGTGCGCGGTCAGGCGTCCGGTTGACCAGCCGGATCTCCGTGGCGCCCTCCTGCATCAGGCCATAGCAGACGGCGCGCGAACCGCCGCCCGCGCCGAGGACCGCGACCGGGCCGGCGTCGGCGCGCCAGTCCGGCACCGTCTCCTTCAGGTTGCCGATGAAGCCGCGCCAGTCATTGTTGGTGCCGAACAGGGTGCCGTCGTCGCGCACGACCATGCAGCTGATCGCGCCGATCAGGCGCGCAACCTCGTCGACCTCGTCGGCGATCCTGAGCGCTTCGAGCTTGTGCGGGATGGTGACGTTGCAGCCCGAAAAGCCGAGCGGATGGAGGGCCCGCATCGCCGCCTCCAGGGTTCCGGGCCGGATCGCCAGCGGCACGTAGACGCCGGCAAGGTTCTGCTGCGCCATCCAGTAATTGTGCATCAGCGGCGAGCGCGAGTGCATGACCGGCCAGCCCATGACGCCGGCAAGGTGGAAGCGGTCCGGTTGCGGCATGTGTCATCTCCCTGACAGATGGATTCGCCGTGATCTAGCCGCCGGCATCCAGCTTGGCGCGGAAATGGTCCCAGGTGCGCCTGAACAGGCGGTCGTTCCAGAGCTTGCCGCGGCACAGGGTCATTTCCTCTTCGCTGAACGCGTAAGGCTTGCCGATCTGCATGGCCATGTACTGCCGGTAGGCATTCTCCTCCAGATAATTGATCAGGACGAAGGCCTCGACGATATCCTTTCCGACCGTCACCGCGCCGTGCGACTTCATCAGCGCCGCCGGCCGGTCGCCAAGAACCGCGTTGAGGCGGGCCGCCATTTCCGGTGAATTGATCGAATCCGGCGTGTCGAGCACCCGCACCGGATAGACCAGCGAGCCCTGGGCGAAGACGGGCAGATAGTCGTGGCCCGTCATGGTCAGGAAGGTTGACCATTTCGGATGAGCGTGTACGACAGCATGGACTTCGGGCCGCGCCTTGTAGATGCCGGCGTGCAGATGGAATTCCAGCGGCGGCTTGCCGTTGCCTTCGATAGCCTGGCCGTCGAAATCGATTGTGCAGATATCATCGGCAGTGAGCAGGCTGCGCTGGGACGTGCCGATATTGATGAACATCCGACCCTCGCCGGCCCGGATGCTGGCGTGGCCGTTATAATCGATGATGTCCGAGCGCTCGAGCATCCGCAGACAGTCGGCGAGTTGCTGCTTCATCGTAGACGCTTCGCTCATGGACTGTCTCCCGTTCCGATCATCACCAACCGACCTTCGCGCGCACCTCGGCGCGCCAGAGATCCCACGCGCGCATGCCCGCCGTCTGGTTCGGAACGTCGGCGAGGCGGCCTTCCTCCGCGCTGAGGGCCGCGACCGGCGAGCCGCCGGCCAGCGCCATCGTCCAGTGCTGGATGCGGGCATTGACCTCGGTGTAGACGGCGCGGAACACGGCCGTCTGGAGCGTCGGGCCGCAGGCCACCGATCCGTGCGCGCGCATCAGAGCGATGTCCTTGTCGCCGAGGGTATCGGCAAGTGCGACGCCTTTGGGGCAGTCGCTGACCAGCATGTCGGTAGCGCCGAACTTGTCGCTGATGTCGAACACCGGAACGCCGGCGGCGAGGAACGCGGCATTGTGGAACATGGCGCAGATTTCCGTGCCCACCAGGCCGAAGGGGATGACCGACGGCGAGTGGCTGTGCACGACCGAATTGATATCGGGCCGGGCGCGGTAGATCTCGCCGTGGATGAAGCGCTCCAGAAAGCTTTTGCGGTTTCCGGCATCGCAGGGAACACTGTCGAGGTCGTATTCGAGGATGTCGTCCGGCGTCACCAGAGCCGGAGCGATCGAACGCGACATCAGGAAACGCTCCGGATTGTCCGGATGGCGCATCGAGACATGGCCGAAGCCGTCGACGACGCCGCGTTCCGCCAGGATGCGGCTTGCGGCCGCAAGGTCGGCGATCGTCTCTTTTGCGACCGGACCGCCTGATAGGGGTGCGCTGCTCATGGTTCTCCGCGAAAATCCGGATGATCGGACGGGTTGCCTATCCTATTCATATGATCACCTTGGTTGTCACGCTCTGGGGGAAGATTTCCTCCGGCTTGAACCGGCGGTGGGCAATGCCCTGCTGGGACGTATAGAGCGCCATCTGCTCCCAGGTCGCACGATTCTCCTCGATCCCGTAGGGGAACGGATCGTCGCCGAAGATATCCCGCATCCTGCGGGCATAGGTCGGCAGCCAGGCGAGTGGATAGCGCGACACGGCGGGGTCGAACAGCCGCTCGAGGCTACGGCGCTTGGATTCCTGGAAGGCGTTGTAGAGATTGCGCGCCGCCCACGGATGCTCGTCGAGGATCCTCTTCTGCATGGCGATGATGTGCATGATCGGCCAGACGCCGGTGCGCGAATAATAATCCTCTTCCATCTCCAGGTAATCGGGGAAGAGGCGCACGACGTCGGGATGGCGTTCCAGGAAGCAGGTCGGCGGGCGGGCGATGATGGCGCAGTCGATCTCGCCGGCGGCGAGGAGTTCGCTGAGCGACTTATCGAGGATGCGGGTAAGCTCGACGCCCTCCGGCAGGTTGAGCTCGACCTTCTCCTCCCGGCCGGGGGCGTTTGCGCCGGCTTGGACCCAATGGATATCGGTCAGCTTCACGCCCATCTCGTTGTGCATCCAGCCGCGCATGTAGACGGCGGCCGAATGGGCCCATTCCGGCGAGCCGACCTTCTTGCCCTTCAGGTCGTCCACAGTTTTTATGCCGCTGTTGCGGTTGACGTAGAACGAGCTGAAGCGGAACAGCCGCGAGCAGACGACGGGCAGACCGATAATATCGCTGTCCTCGCGCGTGACCTGGGCGGTGAACTTTGCAAAGGACAGTTCGGCAAGGTCGAATTCGCGGTTCGCGGTGAACCGCGCAAAGCATTCGTGATGGCCGAGGTTGAGCCAGTTGTGGTCTATGCCTTCGGCCCTGACGTCGCCGAGGCGGAAATCGCGGAAATGATCGTAGTCCGTGGTTGCGATCGAAAGAGCCAGCTTCGACATTTGCTACTCCGATATTTCCGGTTCCCGGTCACGATCGGCGAATTTCCAACTCCGGGGTCACTCGGACCGGACAGCCAGTTTACCGGTTCAAACGACCGCCGCCTCATGAAAAATCGCTGAGTGTGTCCGTTGGTTCCACGCGCGAAATCCCGTTCGATACCGTGAGCGATGATCACTCGGTTGACAATCCTCGATCCACAGTGCCGTTGCCCAACATTCCCGTTCCGGCGGACATTTGAGGCAGCGTTTCCGCTATGCGAAACGTCGTCCCGTTGACGGGATTATGGGCTCAGAATAGTGTTCGGCCCAGTGGCCGAGCATTACGCAGTCTGCATTGCAGTGAAACCGGCGATAAAATTTGGGGATCGATAGGTGCACGAACTGGACGGGCTGGTGCACTGGCACGAACCGAAGGCGGGCGAGCGGGCTGGCTTTGGTAAATTCGACCAGCCGAAATTGGACTACGACAAGTTCATGGAGGCGGAAGGATTGCCGATCTTCCGCGGAGTGGGCATCCGTAAGGTACAGGACCTTCCGCTGGTCGAGTGGCCGCGCATGGGCGGCCGCGGCTCCTACATCCAGCTCCACGGCACCGAGGGCAAGTGGGGCTGCTATGTCGTCGAGGTTCCGGGCGCAGGCGCGCTGAACGTCGAGAAGCACATCTACGAGGAGATCTATCTCGTCGTGGAAGGGCGCGGCTCGACCGAGGTGTGGACGGAGGAGGGCGGCAAGAAGCACGTCTTCGAATGGCAGGCCGGCTCGCTGTTCTCCATCCCCGTCAACGCCTATCACCGGATCGTCAACGCCACATCGTCGCCGGCGCTGCTGCTCGGCGGAACGACGGCGCCGAACGTGATGAACCTGGTCGGCAACACCGACTTCATCTTCAACTGCCCCTACCGCTTCACCGACCGGTTCTCGGCGGACGAGGATTTCTACAAGCCGGTCGAGGACGTCGAGCCCGACCCAATCCGCGGGCTCGCCATGCGGCGCACCAACCTGGTACCGGACGTCTTCAACTGCGAACTACCGCTCGACAACCGGCGCTCGCCGGGCTGGCGGCGGGTCGAGCCGTTCATGACCGGCAACAAGTTCTATCTGTGGATCGGCCAGCACGAGACGGGGCGCTATTCCAAGGCGCACGCGCACACCGCCGCGGCGATCCTGATCTGCGTCAAGGGCAAGGGCTACACCTACACTTGGCCGGAGGAATGCGGCGTCAATCCGTGGGCCGACGGCCACGCCGACAAGGTGAAGCGCGTCGACTACGAGCCGGTCGGCATGGTGAGCGCCGCACCCGGCGGCGCGCGCTGGTACCACCAGCATTTCAACACGTCGAACGAGCCGTTCCGGCTGACCGCCTGGTTCGGGCCGAACCATCCGAGCCTGGTGACCGGTCTGCCGCCCGGCGAGAAGCAGATCGACTATACCGGCATGGACATCACCGAGGGCGGGACTTCGATCCCCTACTGGATGGAGGATCCGTTCGTGCGCGAGGAGTTCGAACGCTCGATCGCGAAGAACGGCGCCACGAGCCGGATGGAGCCGTCGCGCTACGAGAAGCCGAAGGACTGATGAACGCGCACGAGGCAATCGGGCAGGCGCTGGAAGAGGACAAGGAGGGCGGCCGCGTCTTCTTCTCCAACACCAGCCGCAGCCTGATCGAGGAGGACGAGATCGAGCTGACCAGCGTCGGCATCGATATCGGTTCCTCCACGGCGCATCTGCTGTTCTCCAAGATCGTACTGGAGCGCTTCGATTCCCGATACCTGGTGGTGGAGCGCAGCATCATCCATCAGTCGGGCATCCGGCTGACACCCTATCTGGAAAGCGAGGACATCGATGCCGACACGCTCGGCGCGTTCATCGCCGGCGAGTACGAAGCCGCCGGACTGACGCCCGACGACATCGACGCCGGAGCGCTGATCCTGACCGGCGTCGCGGTCAGGCGGAAGAACGCGCGCCGTATCGCCGATCTGTTCTCCGCCGAGGCGGGCAAGTTCGTGGCGGTCACCGCCGGCGACGCGCTGGAGGCGCTGATGGCGGCGCACGGCTCCGGTGCGATCGTGCGCTCGGCGGATGCGGCTGAGGCGGTGGTCAACATCGACATCGGCGGCGGGACGACCAAGATCGCCGTCTGCCGCGGCGGCGAGGTCGCTTCGCTGACGGCGGTGGAGGCCGGCGCGCGGCTTGTCGTCTGCGACGATGACGGCACGATCACCCGGATCGAGCCGTTCGGCCGCCGCACGCTCGACGAGCTGGGCCTGGCGCTCGCCATCGGCGACCGGCTGACGCCGGAGCACAGGCGGGCGCTAGCCGAACGGATGGCCGAGCGCGTCGCCGAGGCGGTCTCGGGCGACGATCTCGGCGACTGGCTCAGGCTCGCGCCGCTCGACGCGCCGGCGAGCGTCGGCGCGATCACCTTTTCCGGCGGCGTGTCGGAGTTCATCTACGGCCGCGAGCCCGGCGCCTACAACGATATCGGCCCGGAACTGGCTGCGGCGGTGCGCGACCGGATCGAGGCGCTCGGTCTGGCGATCGCGCCGGCGCACCAGGGCATCCGCGCGACCGTGGTCGGCGCGTCGCAGCATACTGTGCAGGTGAGCGGCAGCACGATCTATTTCGATCCGGAGGACGTGCTGCCGGTGCGCAACGTGCCTGTGATCGCGCCGCCCGTGGACCTTTCGGCAGACGAGATCGACGCGGAGGCGCTGGCCGACGCGATCCGTGCGGCGCTCGCCAGGCTCGACCTTGCCGACGGCGAAATGCCGGTCGCCGTTGCGCTCAGATGGCGGGGCTCGGCAACCTACCACCGGCTGAAGGCAGTCTGTGGCGGGCTGATCGCCGGCCTTGACCGGGTGCTGAAGCGCGGCCACCCGCTGATCATCGTCGCCGACGGCGATGTCGGCGGCCTGTTCGGCGTCCATTGCCGGCAGGAGGAGAAACTCTCCAACCCGATCGTCTCCATCGACGGGATCGAGTTGAAGGAGTTCGACTTCATCGATATCGGCGCTGTGCTGCGCGACACCGGCGCGGTGCCCGTAGTGATCAAGTCGCTGCTTTTCCCGGCCGACAACCCCGCAGAGGCCGCGTGATGCACGCCGCGACCCCTTCCGAAGCCCCGAAGCTGGTCCGCTCGGCTCTCGCGCCGCTGGTGCTGATCGCGCTCTCGGTCGGCCTCCTCGTCTGGTCGTCCACCTACAACGAGACGGCGCGACAGGTGCCGATGCTGGTCGCCGGCGCCATGCTGGTGCTTTCGGTGATCGACCTTGTCTGCCGCTTCGACGCGCCCGGGCTCCGGCCGCTCCGCGATTTCTGGGGCGCCGATTTCCGCAACCGGGAAATGCGCCACAACCCGCCGTGGCGGGCGGAGGTGATCCAGGCGCTGTGGATGATCGCCTGCGTCGCCGCGATGCTCGCCATCGGCTTCCTGCTGGCGGTGCCGCTGTTCGTGTTCGCCTACATGGTGGTGAACGGCAAGCGGCCGGTTGGCGAAAGCCTGATCACGGCGCTGGTCGTGTTCGGCTTCGTCTACATCGTCTTCGAGGTTCTGCTCGACTACCACCTCTACCGCGGCGCGCTTTTCGATGCGCGCGGGGTCGCGGACTGGTAGGCTCAAGGAAGCGCCGGGCAACAGGCGTGGAATCTCATCTGTTCAAGGGAGAGAAAGGGAGGAAACAATGAAGGGAAAATGGCCCATTGCAAAGTACCTGGGGAGCGGCTTGCTCGCCCTCGCGACGGCCGCGTTCGCCATGCCGGCGGCGGCCGAATGGCCGAACGACAAGCCGATCCGGTTCGTCATCCCCTACAGCCCGGGCGGCGGCTTCGACACGATCGTGCGCGCCTTCGCGCCGGCGCTGGAGAAGGAGCTCGGCGCCGAGGTGGTGCCGGAGAACATTGCCGGCGCCGGCGGCACCAAGGGTGCGGCGACCGTGCACCGGTCCGATCCGGACGGCTACACGATCGGCATCTACAACATTCCGGGCTTCACCGTGAACCAGGTGATCGGCAAGGACATGGGCTTCAACCTCGACGAGGTGACCTGGATCGCCAACCTGGCGACCTCGCGCTACGCCGTCGCGGTGAAGGGCGACTCTGAGATCGACAGCGTCGAAAAGCTCTGCTCGCTCGGCCGCGAGGCCAAGATGTCGGACACCGGGGCGTCGTCGACGGCCTCGGTAACGACGCGGATCGCCTTCCAGCTGCTCGACTGCCCGATCAGCGACATTACCGGCTACAAGGGCTCCAACGATGCCATGATCGCGGTGATGCGCGGCGAGGTGGACGCCACGGTCAAGCCGATCGCCTCGCTGAAGAAGTATACCGATTCCGGCGACCTGAAGATCATCGCGACCTTCACCAAGGACGACGTGCTGGAGGGCATTCCGGGCGCGACGAGCATCGGCAAGCCGGAACTCGCCAATTTCGACCTGCGCCGCATCATCGGCGGGCCGCCGGACCTGCCGCCGGAGATCGTCGAGAAGCTGTCCGCAGCGTTCATCGCGGCGGCCAACTCGGCCGAGGTGCAGGAATGGGCAAACGGCGCCGGCGTCGAGCTGGAGCCGGTGGGCGCGGACGAGGCCTCGGCGATCATGTCGGACCTTGCCACTTTCTACGCCCAGTACAAGGACATGCTGATGGCCAAATGATCGACCGGCCGGCGGCGGCCTTCGCCGCCGGCCCGCCGACCCCGCTTCACCTCCCATGGGTTTCGACACGCTCATCGGCGCACTGACCGACGTGCTGACCAGCGGCAGCGCGATCTTCGTGCTGCTGGGCGTCCTGCTCGGGCTCTGCTTCGGGGTCATTCCGGGGCTCGGCGGCACGACGGCGCTGGCGCTCCTGATCCCCGCCACCTTCTCGATGGAGCCGCTCGACGCCATGTACCTGGCCGGCGGGGTGATGGGCGCGACCTCGTTCGGCGGATCGATCACCGCGATCCTGCTCAATACGCCGGGCACCGCGCCGAACGCCGCCACCACCTTCGACGGATATCCGCTGGCGCAGCAGGGCAAGGCCGGCATGGCGATCGGCGCCTCGGCGACGGCCTCCGCGCTCGGCGGGCTGATCGGCCTGTTCACGCTGCTCCTGTTCATCCCGATCGCCAAGGAAGTGGTGCTGCTGTTCGGCCCGGCGGAGTTCTTCCTGCTGACGCTTCTGGGGCTCACGGCGATCGCCGTTTCCGCGCGCGGCAAGCTGCTCCGCGGCCTGATCGCCGGCGGCATCGGCCTGATGCTCGCCTTCGTCGGCACCGACGGCATCACCGGCCAGGAGCGCTTCGTCATGGGCACGAACTATCTGTGGGACGGCGTGCCGCTGGTGCCGACGCTGACCGGCATGTTCGCGATCAGCCAGATGATCGAGCTGGCCCTGAAGGGCGGCGTGGTGGCCTCGGAAGGCGGCGGGCTGTCGCGCGGCATTTCCGGCATCGGCAGCGGCATCAGATCGGTGTTCCAGCACTGGACGGTGCTGCTCCGCGGTTCGGCGATCGGCACCATAATCGGCGCGATCCCGGGCCTCGGCGGCACCGTGGCGGCGTTCATCGCCTACACCTCGACGGTGCAGGCGTCGCGCGATCCCGACAGTTTCGGCAAGGGCAACATCGTCGGGGTGATCGCGCCGGAATCGGCCAACAATGCCAAGGACGGCGGCTCGCTGATCCCCACGGTGGCCTTCGGCATCCCTGGCAGCGCCGAGACGGCGCTCTTCCTGGGCATTCTGGTGTTGCACGGCATCGATCCGGGCCCGTCGATCCTGCTCTACAACGAGCGCGAGATTTACGGGCTGATCGTGGCGCTGACGCTCTCGGCCGTCGGCGCGTCGATCATCGGACTTCTTGCGGCGCGCTGGCTGGTGCTGATCACCTTCGTCAACGTGCATATCCTGGTGCCGGTCGTGGTCGCGGTCTCGCTCACCGGCGTCTACGTGCTCGACGGCAAGCCCTACGACGTGATCCTGTGCCTGATGATGGGGATCGTCGGCTACGTGATGATCCGCTTCGACTATCCCCGCCTCACGCTGGTCATCGCGCTGGTGCTCGGCGAAACCTGCGAGCGTTCCTACCACCAGGTGATGATGCTCTCCGACAACCACATGCTCGACTTCATCCTGAGCCGCCCGGCCGCGACGATCCTGCTCGCCGCCACCGTGCTGACGCTCTGCCTGCCGTTCGCGCGCAAGCTCCTGGAGCGTCATCGCGCTGAGGCAAGGAACTAGGGCGTGGACTCGTAAACCCGCAGCCACAGGCGGATGCAGGCGAGCTTGATGAAGGCGAGGTAGTTGGCCGCGAGCTTGTCGTACCGGGTTGCCACGCGCCGACAGTGCTTGATCCTGTTGAAGAACCGCTCGACCAAATTGCGGTCTTTGTAGAGGTGCGGGCTGAAGCAAATTGGCGATGTCCTGTTCCGCCTCGGCGGGATGTTTGCCCACGCACCGCGCTCTGCAACTAAGGCCCTGATCCAGTCTGCGTCGTATCCTCGGTCGGCCAAGAGCTGCGCGTTCGGCTGAAGCGGGCTCAGGAGCGTCGAGCAAAGCCGGTTGTCGTGCGCCTGACCTCAGGTGAGGCCGAGCCGTACCGGCAAGCCGTTGGCATCCACCACGGCATGGAGCTTGGTTGTGAGCCCGCCGCGCGAGCGGCCGATGCTCTGAACGGGACCGTCGGCAACGCAGGCACCGTGTGGATGTACGCGGATGACGGATGTGTCGATCATCTGGACAGCTGCGTGATGAGCAGCGGCAAGGCATTCCATGATTCGGTCCCAGACGCCGGCCCGTCTCCATCGGACGAAGCGGTTATAGCAGGTCGTGTAGGGGCCATAGTGCTCTGGCATGTCGCGCCACGGCGCTCCTGACCGCAGAACCCAGAAGATGCCGTTCAAGACCCGCCGGTCATCGACGCGTGGGACGCCGCGCGGCTTGCTCGGCAGGATCGGTTGGATGATCCTCCATTCCGTCTCGCTGAGGGCGTATCGCATGATGCAACTCCTTTTCGGAGCTTGAATCACGTCGGAGGTCCAGGATCAATCTCGGCTTTATCTCCAGATACGATCATTTGATCGACCAAGCGAGTCGGCCGGATAGATTTCAAACTTAAAGTGCATTTAGTTGGCCCTGATCCGAAAATCGAAAGTACGAAATCGCACTTTGCTAATCTCTCTGGGGAGGCGCATGCGCTATTCGCGGACACATTCAACGATTGAGCGAGTCGTCTGTGTCCCGCCAGCGCTCGTGACATTTTTTGGGAGGGAGGCAGCCATGACGTCGAATCTCGATGGTATGGTCGTTTTGGTGACCGGCGCAGGATCGGGTATCGGGCGAGCCGCTGCCTTAGCCTTCGCGTCTCAGGGGGCAAAGGTCGCTGTTGCGGATCTGAACCTGCAGTGGAGCGATGAAACCGTCGAAATGATCAGAGAAAGGTCCGGCGAAGTCATTTCGTTGCAGGCGGACGTCTCTCAGCCCGAGCAGGTGGCAGAAATGTTCGAGCGGGTCGTTGGCTTCTACGGTAGACTCGACTGCGCCTTCAACAACGCCGGCATCAATCAGCCTACCGGATTCAGGATTACCGGAATTGAACAAGAGGCTTCACGTACGGCGGACTGTCCGGAAGCAGTTTGGGACGTCGTCTTGGCCATAAATCTCAAGGGCGTGTTCCTGTGTATGCAGCACGAAATCCGCCAGATGTTGAAGCAAGGTCACGGATCGATTGTGAACACGGCTTCGATCCTGGGATTGGTTGGTGCGGGTCACGGCATCCAAGCCTACGCCGCAAGCAAGCATGGGGTCGTCGGTTTGACAAAAGCTGCTGCATTGGAATACGCGCGAGATGGTATCCGGGTTAACGCGATCTGTCCTGGCGCGATCGACACCCCGATGGTGGCGGGTCTCGAACCGCGGATCAA
>DATHRP010000697.1:0-2739 GCA_035465195.1 Afifellaceae bacterium
CTCGACTTCCAGCACCCGGTCACCGAGCGACTGCTCCGTATCATCGGTGAGCACAGGTACAGCCGCCTGGACGATGATCGGTCCTTCGTCCATGCTCGGCCGGACGAAATGGACCGTCGCGCCGTGAATGCGCACCCCGGCCGCCAGTGCCCGGGCATGGGTGTCCAGACCCTTGAACGCCGGCAAAAGCGACGGATGGATGTTGATCAGCTTGTTGCGCCACTCGTCGACGAAGGAATCCGTCAGGAGCCGCATGAACCCGGCGAGGCAGACGATATCGGCCCTTGCCGCCTTCAAGACCTCTGTCAGCTTGGCCTCGAAATCCTCGCGGCTGTCGCGGCCGCGATGGTCGACCACGGCGGTATCGATCCCGTTGTCGCGGGCGTGGCTGAGCCCGGCCGCATCGGGGTTGTTGGAGATGACCAGCGCGATCTCGCCCGGATAATCGTCGGACTTCGCGGCGCTGAGAAGGGCAGCCATGTTGCTGCCGCGACCCGAGATCAGGATTGCTGTCTGTGCGCGCGGCATGGCCTAACCCAAATCCGCCCGGCCGGAATAGCTGACGGCTCCGGCTGGCTGCTCGACGATTTCACCGATCCGGTGCACGTTTTCGCCCTGGTCTACCAGGTGGCGCATGACGGCATCGACCTCGGACGCGGCGCAGACGATGGCCATGCCGATACCGCAATTGAAGGTGCGCAGCATCTCGTCGGGTTCGACCGGGCCGTTTGCCGCGATCCACTTGAACACCGGCGGTATCGGCCACGAGCCGTGCTCGATGCGGGCGCCGAGATGATCCGGCACTACGCGGGGCAGGTTTTCCGTGATCCCGCCGCCGGTAATGTGGGCGAGCGCCTTGATGCCCGGCGCGGCGCGGATAGCGGCGAGACAGGTGCGCACGTAGATGCGGGTCGGCTTGAGAAGACTCTTTGCAACGGTTCCGTCATTGTCGAACGGGCAGGGTTCGCCGAGGGCGACGCCCGATTTCTCCACGACCCGGCGGACAAGGGAAAAGCCGTTGGAATGGAGGCCGTTTGAGGCGAGCCCCAGGATGACGTCGCCGGGTTCGACGGTCTTCAACGGCAGGACGGCCTTGCGCTCGACGGCGCCCACGGCGAAGCCGGCGAGATCGTAGTCGCCTGCTGAATATAGCCCCGGCATCTCCGCGGTTTCGCCGCCGATCAGCGCGGCCCCGGCCTGCCGGCAGCCTTCGGCGATACCTTCGATCACCGTAGCCGCATGCTCGACGGAGAGCGTTCCGGATGCGAAATAATCGAGGAAGAACAAGGGTTCCGCGCCCTGGACGACGAGATCGTTGACGCACATGGCGACGAGGTCGACGCCGACGTTCTCGTGGTGACCGGCCTCTATGGCGATCTTCAGCTTGGTGCCAACGCCGTCGGTCGCGGAGACCAGAACAGGATCCTTGTAGCCGGCCGCCTTCAGGTCGAACATGGCGCCGAAACCGCCCAGCGAATCCATGACGCCGGGCCGGTTCGTCGATGCCGCAGCCGGCTTTATCCGGTCGACCAGCCGGTTGCCTGCGTCGATATCGACACCGGCGTCACGGTACGACAATGTGCTATTGCTCTTGCTCATGAACGGCTCCGTCGCCTCGTCGCAATTGGCCTTGAACCAGGCCGGCGCGCAAGCGTTAGCATGAAATTGGACAGATAACCGGACCTGCACGATTGACCATCCCCAATTTCATCACGGTGGCAAGGCTTTTGGCCGTTCCGCTGATCGTCTGGCTGATGATCCGCGACCTTTATCTGCTTGCGGCCGTGGCGTTCGCCGCAACAGGGATTTCCGATGCGGTGGACGGGTTTATCGCCCGTCGTTACGGCCAGTCGTCGGAACTGGGCGGATACCTCGATCCCATCGCCGACAAGGTCCTGCTGGTCTCCGTGTTCGTGACGCTGGGATTCAAGGGTGTCTTGCCGTTGTGGCTGATCATGCTGGCGGTGAGCCGCGACCTTCTGATCGTGGGGGCGGTGATCCTGGCGTGGATGGTCAACCGGCCGCTGGAAATGCGGCCCCACTGGGTGTCCAAGTTCAACACCGCCGCGCAGGTCCTGCTGGTGGCGCTGGCGCTCGGCGAGCGCGCCGGGGTCGGCGCCTTTGCCATGGCGGTACAGATCGGGATATTCGTCGTTGCGGCGTCGACGGTCTTGTCGGCGGCGAGTTATCTGAGAGAATGGAACCGGCACATGTCCGGCGACAAACACCGCGCCGAAACGGGGAGCAACAATCCATGAGCGTCAGGCGGCAGGCTCTCTTCTGGCTGGGTGCGTTTCTGGCGCTCGGCTTCTTCCTGTGGCTGTTCAGCGGAATTTTGTTGCCCTTCATCATCGGCATGGCGCTGGCCTACCTGCTCGATCCGGTCGCCGACCGGCTCGAGCGGTGGGGCATGAACCGGCTGTGGGCGACGGTCACCATCCTGATCGCTGCAATCGTGCTGTTCGCCTTGATCCTGCTGATCCTGATCCCGGTGCTGGCGCGGCAGGCCGCCGGTTTCGTCGAGCGCCTTCCGGGTTACGTGGCGAGCCTGCAGGAGCTCGCCCGCAGCCTGCTGAACAGCCGGGTCGCCGAGTATCTCGATATCAACAACATCAACCAGGGCCTCGAGGAACTGGTTACCAATTCGGCCGGCGCGATCGGCGGTTTCCTTGGCGGCCTGCTGGCCGGCGGGCAGGCCTTGGTCAATACGGTCGGGCTGCTCGTGGTCGCGCCGGTGGT
>DATHRP010000698.1:0-2123 GCA_035465195.1 Afifellaceae bacterium
ATCAAGGAGGCCCGCAAGGAGGCTACGAAGCGTGTCCGCCAAGCCGAGAAGGCCGTGAAACAGGCCGAAAAGCAGCTGGACAAGGCGCAGAAGAAAAACGAAGGCGTGGAAGAAGCGCAGGCACAGCTGGAAACGGCCAAGAGGGAGCTCGAAGCCGCACAAAAGCAGCTGCAGGCCGCGATGTCCGCGGAACCGTCCGGCGCCACTGAGAGCCAGCCGAGCGCTGAATCCGCAATCCCGCCTGAATTGACGGAGGAAAAACCGGCAGATACCGCCGATGCACCGCCGGAGCGGAAAAAGCGCCGCACCGACCAGGCGGAACAGCGCGAACAGCCGACGGAGCAGCAGCAGGAAGCTGCTGAATCGCAGCCCACGCCGCCGGCGGAAAGTTCAGCGGAGACCTCCCGCGCCGTCGAGCAGCAACGGCTCGACGACGAAGAGCGCCGCAAGCGCCGCGCGGAACGCCGCAAACGCCGCCTCGAAATGGAGGCCAAGGCCGGCGCCAAGGAAGAGGTCGAAGTTGAAATCAAGCCATCCGAGGCCGTCGGCACTGAACTTGACCAGACCGAGAGCCGGCAGGTCGAGCGCCTTCGCCGGAAGCTGCGCGAACAGCGCCAGCAACTTCGCGACGTTGAGGAGGCCCAGGCCGAAGAGAACGAACGGGTTGTCCGCCGGACCGATGACGGCCGGCTGATCGTCCGCCGCGACGGCCAGCTTGTCATCCGCAGCCGCGACGACAATGACCGGTTCCTCCGCCGCGCCCGTGACGTCGAGGTCGAAGACTTGCCGCGCGGCCGCACCCGCACGACCATTACCCGGCCCAACGGTTCTCAGATCGTGACTATCCGCAATCGCCACGGCGATATCGTCTACCGTTTCCGCCGCACCACGAACGGCCGGGAGATCGTGCTGATCGACAACCGCAACCACCGGCGGGAACCCGGCGTCAGGTTCGAAGTCCGGCTGCCGCGCCTTATCGTGCCGATCCCGCGCGACGAATATATCGTCGATCTTGAACGCGCCGACCGCCGCCAGCTGCGTGAGACACTGCTCGCGCCGCCCGTCGAACCCGTCGAAAGGGTCTACACGCTGGAGGAAATCCGTCAGAGCGAACGGCTGCGCGACAAGATGCGGCGCGTCGACCTGGACACGGTGACGTTCGATACCGGCAGCGCCGAAATCTCTCCGAGCCAGGTCAATGCACTGGCAGAGATCGGCTATGCCATGGAGGATGCGCTCGCAGAGGATCCGGATGCGGTATTCCTGATCGAGGGCCATACCGATGCGGTCGGATCCGACGAGTATAACCTCGCCCTCTCCGACAACCGTGCCGAATCCGTCGCGATCGTGCTTTCGGAAAACTTCGAGATCCCGCCCGAAAACCTGATCACCCAGGGCTACGGCGAGGAGTTCCTGAAGATCGATACGCTCGGACCCGAACGCCGGAACCGCCGCGTGACGGTGAGGCCGATCACCGACCTGATCCGCCCGCAGACCTGAACGGCGAGCGAACTGAAATGCGAAGGGCCGGCGTCACGCCGGCCCTTTTTGTTTCCGCTGCAGTTCCCGACCTCCGGGAAGCGGGCAATCAATCAGTGCAGGATCTGGCTCAGGAACAGCTTGGTGCGCTCGTGCTGCGGGTTTGTGAAGAAGGCTTCCGGCTCGTTTTCCTCGACGATCTGGCCGGCATCCATGAAGATAACCCGGTTGGCGACCTGGCGCGCAAAGCCCATTTCATGGGTCACGCACAGCATGGTCATG
This sequence comes from Afifellaceae bacterium, assembly GCA_035465195.1. Taxonomy (GTDB): domain Bacteria; phylum Pseudomonadota; class Alphaproteobacteria; order Rhizobiales; family Afifellaceae; genus CAMYKZ01. The sequence goes on from DATHRP010000698.1 coordinate 1,762, forward strand.
CCGCTTTCGGCGAGACCGACCATCACCTCAAGCACTTCCTTGAGCATTTCAGGATCGAGCGCCGACGTCGGCTCGTCGAACAGCATGATGCGCGGGCTCATGCACAAGGATCGCGCGATGGCCACCCGCTGCTGCTGGCCGCCGGACAGCTGGCCGGGATATTTCATCGCCTGCTCGGGGATCTTGACCCGCTCGAGATAGTGCATGGCCACTTCCTCGGCCTTGCGCTTGGGCATCTTGCGCACCCAGATCGGCGCCAGGGTGCAGTTCTCCAGGATGGTCAGATGCGGGAACAGGTTGAAATGCTGGAACACCATGCCGACTTCGCGACGGATCTCGTCGATCTTCTTCAGGTCGTTCGT
>DATHRP010000699.1:0-5095 GCA_035465195.1 Afifellaceae bacterium
CAGCACACCGACGAAAGCCAGACGTCGGATGACATCCGCGCCATCGTCGAGCCTTATGTCCGCGAGGCCCTGCCGGAAGGCCTGATCGGCGATCATACGGTCTGGCACGTCAATCCGACCGGCAAGTTCGTGATCGGCGGGCCCGACGGCGATTGCGGCCTGACCGGGCGCAAGATCATCGTCGACACCTATGGCGGGGCGGCGCCGCATGGCGGCGGCGCATTTTCCGGCAAGGACCCCACCAAGGTCGACCGCTCGGCGGCTTACGCCGCGCGCTACCTTGCCAAGAACGTCGTCGCCGGTGGTTTCGCGGATCGCTGCACGATCCAGCTCTCCTACGCCATCGGCGTCTCGCAGCCCTTGTCCGTCTACGTCAACCTTCACGGTACCGGTCGCGTCAGCGAACAGGTTCTTGAGGAAGCGCTGAAGGGCAAGGTCATGGACCTGTCGCCGCGCGGCATCCGCGAACATCTGAGCCTCAACCGGCCGATCTATGCCCGTACGGCGGCATATGGCCATTTCGGCCGCGAGCCCGACGACGAGGGCGGCTTTTCCTGGGAAAAGACCGACCTGGTCGACGCCATCGAGAACGCCCTTTAGTTTCGGATTTCATGACCCCGCATCGCCGGGATTCCTTTTTCGGTCGCCGCAAGGGCAAACCGCTGCGCCCTGGGCAGCGGGCGCTCATGGACGGCCTGCTGCCGCGTCTTCGCATCGATGTCGCTGAACCTGCGCCGGTCGATCCGGCGGACCTGTTTCCGCACCGGCCGGCCTCGATATGCCTGGAAATCGGCTTCGGCGGCGGCGAGCACCTGGTCGGCCAGGCCGCGGAATATCCCGAACGGGGAATTATCGGCGTCGAACCGTTCGAGAACGGCATGGCCAAGGCGCTGGCCGCCATCGACCGGCTCGGTCTGGACAATGTCCGGCTCTTCGACCGTGACGCCGCCTTCCTGCTCGACTGGCTGCCGGCTGCCTCACTGGACCGCGTCGATCTTCTCTATCCCGACCCATGGCCGAAGAAGCGTCACTGGAAGCGCCGTTTCGTCAATCAACACAATGTCGATCGCATCGCCCGGGTGCTGCGGCCGGGCGGCCTGTTCCGCTTCGCCAGCGATATCGAGAGCTACGTCAACTGGACGCTCTCGCACCTTGTCGGCCGCGACGACTTCGTCTGGCAGGCCGGCGCCGCCGACGACTGGCGCAAGCCTTGGCCCGGATGGGCCGGCACCCGCTACGAGGCGAAGGCGGTCCGCGAGGGGCGCGTCCCGGCCTACCTTGTCTTCAGGCGGCGCTGAACCGGGATCTGACGGCCACAGGGCTCAGGCTATCAGGAACACGCCCTCGCGCCGCGGATCGCCCGCGCCGGAGAATTCTCCGTCGGCGCTGCGCTCGACATGGTGGACGCCGCCGAAATAGAGCGAATTGTCGGGCCAGTGCACGCATTCGGAATACAGCGTGCACAGCTTTTCCGTGTCGGCGCGCCTGCCGGCGCATTCGATATCGAGCTTCTCCTTCTCGAAATGAATGCGGGCGGCCGTCACAGCCTGCTCCGGCGAAAGCCCGGCCGCCAGCCTATTGACCAGCACCTGGAAGATCGCGGTGCGGATCCGGTTGGAGCCGCCCGATCCGAGCGCGTGGATGCCGCCGTCGTCCGCCTCCACGATCGCCGGCGTCATCATCGAGCCGAGCCTGCGGCCCGGCGTCCAGTTGTGGAAACCGTCCGGATTGACGTCTTCCTCGCCGAGCATGTTGTTCATCATGAAACCGCGGCCCGGCACTACGCGGCCGTTGCCCTCGCCGTTTGAAACCGTGGCGGCAACGGCGTTCCCGGCCGCATCGATGACGCTGATGTGGGTCGTGCCGCGAAACGAACTCGCGCCCGCCTGTCCACCCGGCGTGGCCGGCCAGACAGCGTCGATCCCGTCCCGGCGCCAGGCGCGGTCCACGGCGGCGACCGCCGCCGCCTGGGCGGCCGTGTCGCAAGCACCGTCGCCGAGCGCACGTAGCATGGCGGCCACCAGCGCGCCGCCGAGCGCCGGGCGCGGATTGAGCATGATGCGATGCCGACCGAGCGCCGCCTCGATGGGCGCGCGCACCTCCGGCCGGTAGGCGGCAAGATCGGCAGCGGAAAGATGCGCGCGGTCCGGATCGATCGCCGAGATCATCGCGTAGGCAAGACCGCCGTGATCGCCTGATCCGAAGGCGGACAGCGCTTCCGCCAGGCCCGGATTGACCATCGTTTCGCCGGCGCGGAGCAGATTGCCGCCAGGGGCGAAGAGCGCGCGCGCTTCCTCGGTCCAGGTCAGGATCGGCGAAACCACCTCGAACAGGAATGCCTGGAACGGCGTCACCGCGACGCCACCGGCGGCAAGCGCGACGGCTGGTGCAGCCAGGTCGGACATCGGCAGGCTGGCATGGCGGTCGGCCGCCATCTGCAGTCCGGCTGCCATGCCGGGTGTCGCCGTGGCGCCGAGGCCGATATGGAACGGCTGTCTCGTCGTGCCGAAGTCGGCGAACACCTCGGCGAACTCCACGGCCTCGGCCGGGCTCTTGTTAATCGGTGTGTCGCAGAAGAAATCGATGAGTTCGGCCGTTCCGCCGGCCGGCTTCGCCATCATGAAACCGCCGCCGCCCAGGGAAGCCAGCACCGGCTCGCAGACGCAAGCCGCAAGAAGCGCGGCGATCGCCGCGTCGAAGGCGTTGCCGCCCTCCGCCAGGATCGCGGCCGCGGTCCCGGCGGTGGCCGGGTGTCCGGCCGCGACTGCGCCACAGGTGTTTCGCTTGCCACTCATGCAAGCGGCCTAGCCGAGGCGGGGCCCGCGATCAACCGGAACGGTGCGATCGGCCGGAACGCCGCGCTGAAGCCTACTCGGCGGCAGCGTCCAGATGCGTCGCGGCAGCGCGCACGGCGGCGTCGACATCGTCTTCGTACTGGGCGAAGTTCTCGCCGAACATGGCGACCAGTTTCGCGGCCTGACGGTCGTAGGCCGCCGGATCCGACCATGTCGACCGCGGATGCAGCAGCCTGTCGTCGACGCCGGGTACGGTCTCCGGGACCTGGAACCCGAAATTCGGATCGGTATAGGTCGGGGCGTCCTTCAGGCTGCCGTCGAGCGCGGCGGCGAGCAGGCTGCGGGTCACCGCAATCGGCGTCCTGCTGCCCTCGCCGTAGCCGCCGCCGGTCCAGCCGGTATTGACCAGCCAGCAGGTCACGTCGTGCCGGTCGATCAGTTCGCGCAGCAGGTTGCCGTAGACGGCCGGCGGACGCGGGATGAACGGGGCGCCGAAGCAGGTGGAAAAGGTCGCTTCCGGTTCCGAGACGCCCTTTTCCGTGCCGGCCACCTTCGCCGTGTAGCCGGACAGGAAATGGACCACCGCCTGTTCCGCGTTCAGCCGGGCGATCGGCGGCATGACGCCGAACGCGTCGCAGGTCAGCATGGCGACGTTCTTCGGCAATCCGCCGAGCCCGGTCGTGCTGGCATTGTCGATGAAGTGGATCGGATAGGCGCAGCGGGCGTTCTCCGTCAGGCTGCCGTCGTCAAAGTTGGGCCGCCGGTTCTCGTCGAGCACGACGTTCTCGAAGACCGTGCCGAACCGCTCGGTCGTCGCGTAGATCGCCGCTTCCTCCTCGCGCGACAGGTTGATCGTCTTGGCGTAGCAGCCGCCCTCGAAATTGAACACGCCGTTATCGTCCCAGCCGTGCTCGTCGTCGCCGAGCAGCGTGCGGTCGGGGTCCGTCGAAAGCGTCGTTTTGCCGGTGCCCGACAGGCCGAAGAACAGCGCGACGTCGCCGTCGGGGCCCTGGTTGGCCGAACAGTGCATCGGCATCACGCCGCGCTCCGGCAGCAGGTAGTTCAGCACCGTGAACACCGATTTCTTCATCTCGCCGGCATAGGAGGTGCCGCCGATCAGCACAATCTTGCGGGTGAAGTCGCAGGCGATGATGGTTTCCGACCGGCACCCGTAGCGCTCCGGGTCGGCCGAGAAGCTCGGCAGGTCGATTATCGTCAGTTCCGGAACGTAGGATGCGAGGTCGCCGGTCTCGGGACGGATCAGCAGATTGCGGATGAACAGAGCGTGCCAGGCGTATTCGGAATAGACCCGGGCCGAGATCCGCTGGTCGGCCCGCGCGCCGCCGTAGAGATCCTGCGCGAACAGCGTCAGGCCGGCGGAATGGGCCTGGAAGTCGGCCAGCAGCATGTCGAATGTCGCCGGCTCCATCTTCTGGTTTCCGCCCCACCAGACCGAGTTGAGGGTCTGGTCGTCGGCGACGATATACTTGTCCTTGGGCGAGCGGCCCGTATGTTGGCCGGTGCGCGCCGCCAGCGGACCGCAGGCGGCCAGTTCGGCCTCGCCGCGGCGGATCGAATGTTCGTAAAGCTCGGCCTCGTTCAGGTTCCAGTGCACCGCATCCAGGCGGTCCATGCCGATGAGATCGCTGCCGGCGTCGGGATTTCGGGTTCCGGTTTCGCGCATATTTTCACTCCCAGTCTCATGCGGCACGTTGCATGCCGTCTGTTCTGCAACCCGACGCCGCCGGAAAGGTTACTCCGCAGTCCGGATGATTCTCGGCTGGCCTTCATCGTCTCGACATCGTCGGGCATATACCCGCGAAAAAAAGCCGGCGACAAGCTAAACTATTGTTTTATTTGAGAAACAGTTGATCGGGGGACAAGGTTTCGATGCGTCCGAAACCGGCAACCAGATGGGCGGAAACGCAGTCGAGTTCGTAGTATGCGAAATCGCCGAACCCGGCATATCCCGCGGCTTGCGGGTGGTCGCCGAGATAGGTTTTCGAGGCCTTGTCCTGGTCGGCGCACCGGCCGACCCGGCCGCTGAGCGTCAGCCGGGCGAGCACCAGCGGGTCCTGCGCGTCGCCCCGGTTATCCACAAGCAGCAGCGACGCCGCAGGCTGCCTGGCGAGGTTCTGCGTGTGCACCGCGAGGTCTGACAGGAGCAGGAGCGGCCGCCGGCCCGGCCCGACCGACACGGCAACCAGCGAGGCGAACGGCATGCCGTCTTCGCCAAGCGTCGCCAGCGCGCCCTGGTCGCAGCTTTCCAGCAGGCCGCGGGCGCAGGCAACCGCGTCGAA
>DATHRP010000700.1:0-2461 GCA_035465195.1 Afifellaceae bacterium
CATTCTACCGGTTCACCTATTCGGTGATCTTCCTGGTTTCGCTGAAGTTGATCTGGGACGGCGTGCGAGGCCTTATGGCCTGACCGCGGAATAATCAGGATATTGCGGAGCGGCGCGGGTTCGGCTTTGATCGGTTCAAAAACCGGAGGACGCCCTTGACCAACCCTTACGAAACCGACCTGCCGCGAACGCCGGCCAACTACCAGCCCCTGACGCCGCTGACCTTTCTGGAGCGGTCGGCGCAGGTCTTTCCGGATCACACCGCCATCGTCCACGGTTCTCAGCGGATCAGCTACGCCGATTTCTATTCCCGGGCGAAATGCCTGGCGTCGGCCCTGTCGAAGCGGGGCATCGGCAAGGGCGATACGGTTTCGGTGATGCTGTCGAACACGCCGCCGATGCTGTTTGCCCATTACGGCGTGCCGATGATCGGGGCAGTCCTGCATTCCATCAACACCAGGCTCGACGCGGCGGTGATCGCCTTCCAGCTCGACCATTCCGATTCCAGGATCGTCATCGTCGACCGGGAATTCGCCACGGTGATGGGCGAGGCGCTGGACAAGGCCTCGGTGGCGCCCCTGGTGGTGGATTTCGACGATCCGGGCTATCCGGCCGACGCCCCGTTCCCGAAAGGGGAGCGCATCGGCTCGCTCGATTTCGAGGAACTGATGAGCGAAGGCGACCCCGAATTCGCCTGGCATATGCCCGACGATGAGTGGGAGGCCATCAGCCTCAACTACACTTCGGGCACGACCGGAAATCCAAAGGGGGTCGTCTATCACCATCGCGGCGCGGCGATGATGGTCTACGGCAATGCCATCTCCGCCGGCATGGGCCGGCATCCGGTCTATCTGTGGACGCTGCCGATGTTCCATTGCAACGGATGGTGCTTTCCGTGGTCGCTGTCGGTGGTGGCCGGCACGCATGTTTGCCTGCGCTGGGTGCGCGGCCGGGCCATGTACGACGCCATCGCCGATCACGGCGTGACGCATCTGTGCGGAGCACCGATCGTCATGGCGACACTGCTCAATGCGCCCGACGATGAAAAGCGGAGCTTCGACCAGACGGTTCGCTTCATGACGGCGGCCGCACCGCCGCCGGAGGCGGTTCTGGCCGGCATGGCGGACGCGGGCTTCGAGGTCACCCACCTCTACGGCCTGACGGAGACCTACGGCCCGGCGGTGGTCAACGAGTGGAAGGCGGAGTGGGACGGGCTGGACGGCGCCGGTCGTGCAGCGCGCAAGGCGCGCCAGGGCGTGCGCTACAGCGCGCTGGAAGGCCTGTCGGTGCGCGATCCGGAAACAATGGAGCCGGTGCCCGACGACGGCGAGACGCTCGGCGAGGTGATGTTCCGCGGCAATATCGTGATGAAGGGCTATCTGAAGAACCGCGCCGCAACGGAAGAGGCGCTGGCCGGCGGCTGGTTCCATTCCGGCGATCTCGGGGTCATGCATCCGGATGGCTACATCCAACTCAAGGACCGTTCCAAGGACATCATCATTTCCGGCGGCGAGAATATTTCGTCCATCGAGGTGGAGGACGTGCTCTACAAGCACCCGGCGGTTTCAGCCGTCGCCGTGGTTGCCCGGCCGGATGACAAATGGGGCGAGACGCCCTGCGCCTTCATCGAACTGAAGGCCGGCCAGAACCCGAGTCCCGGCGAGATCATTGCCTATTGTCGCGAGCATCTCGCACGCTTCAAGTGCCCGCGGCACGTGGTTTTCACCGAGTTGCCGAAAACCTCCACCGGCAAGATCCAGAAGTTCAAGCTCAGGGACATGGCGAAGGCGGTCTGACAGAAGGTCGCTTGCCCGGCTCGCCGGCAAGATTAATCTGGTGGGAAGGCCGCCCGATCGGGTAGATATCGCCTGTCTTGCGTTCCGTTTCAATCGAATCGCGGAGAAGAAAGCCGTGGCTGACCGGAAGTTCGTCGCATCCCTCGTTGTGGTCGCGCTGGTTCTTGTCGCGTTCTTTGCATACCAGCGCATGAACCTCGACTATCTCGTGGCGACGACGGACGTGAATGTCCTGAAACATCCAGACCTTCCCGACGCCGAGGGCAACACCGTCGTCGGTGTCATCAAGTCCGGTGACGAGATCAAGAGCATCAAGAAGGTCTACAAGAACGACCACCTGTTCTACACGGTGAAGCTGAAGTCCAGCTTCGGCTATGTCATGCAGGACGATGCGGCGATGGCCGCGAAATAGAATTCGAGCGCTGACCGGGCGGTTCGGGAAGCTGAAAGCCCGGCAGAGGGCGGATTGTCGCAGTGATTTCGATAGGGATCCGGATCGGGTACGGAAGCCGGCGGACAGCGGTCGGCCGAATTCTGGATATAAAACCCAACATACCGCCCGTCGGCCAACCGGTCAGGCGGTCATGAAACCCACTTTTGCGGGGCGCCGGCAGGCGCCCCTGACGTGTCGATCGCCTAGTGGATCGTCTCGGCCGATTTCAGCC
>DATHRP010000701.1:0-3775 GCA_035465195.1 Afifellaceae bacterium
CAGCATCGCCTGGCGGCGCATCGCCTCCTGGAACCGCGCCTCGGCGCCCGCCAGCTGCACCCGGTCGTTGATGCCGAGAAGCTCGGCCTCCGGCAGTTCGGTCGCGCGAACGGTTAGCCCCATCGCGTCGGCGATCTCCACGGCGTCGGTGAGGTAGAATTCGCCCTGGTCGTTGCCGTCGCCGATTTCCTCCAGGATCCGAAGCATGGTGGAACCGGCGAACGCCATGATACCGCCATTGCAGAACCCGATGGTCCGCTCCGCTTCGCTGGCGTCGCGATGCTCGCGGATCGCCTTCAACTGGTCACCTTCGAGAAGCAGCCGGCCATAGCCGTGCGGATCAGCCGGCCGCATCCCGCCGACCACGATCGCCGCGCCGTCCGCCAGGCCCGAGCGCATCGCCGCGATACTGTCCGCCGTCACGAACGGCGTGTCGCCGAACAGCACCAGCACATCGTCGGCCGGCTTCTCCAGCGCCGCGCGCGCGGCCAGCACCGCATGGGCCGTGCCGCGCCGCTCCGCCTGGACGAACACCTCCGCGTCGCCCGCGATCCGCGTGACGAGCTTCTCCGTCGCCTCATGTCCCGGTCCGACGACGACAGCCATGCGGTCGCACCCCCCCGCCTGCGCCGCCCGGATCACATGCCCGACGATGGGCAGGTTGCCGATCGGGTGCATGACCTTCGGCAGGCTGGATTTCATCCGCTTGCCCTCGCCTGCGGCAAGGATCACGGCGAGGCATGTGCGTGTCGTCATCAAACTGGTCCGTCTTCTGAAGGGAATCGCCAAGGCGATCCGGCTATTGGTACTACAGAAACCGCCGCTTGTGCTGCCGCCCGGACTGCGCTACGCCGATCGCAGGATTTTCCGGCCCGACAGATAGCCTCGACAATTCCCTAATCCACATGGCATCCCCGACAGAGCGCGCCCGCGATATCGCCATCATGGTGCTGATGCCCCTGTTTTTTTCATCCAACATCATCATAGGCCGCGGCGCAATCGGCGCCGTCGAACCGTTCACGCTCGCCTTCTTCCGCTGGTTCGGCGCGCTGCTGATCATGCTGCCGATCGCCTGGCCGGCCGTCAGGGCTATCCGTAGTGGGCTCTCGCGCCAGGCCGCGAGCATCGCCGTGCTCGGCTTCCTCGGCATGTGGATCTGCGGCGCGATGGTCTATGTCGCGCTCGATTTCACCACCGCGACCAACGGCACGCTGATCTACACCACGTCGCCGGTGCTGATCCTGCTGCTGGAAGCCGCCTGGCGCGGCCGGCCAATCTCGTTCCGCCAGGCCATCGGATCGGCGGCTGCCTTCCTGGGCGTCGCCGTGATCGTACTGAAAGGCGACCTGAGCGCGGTGTTCGGCCTTAACTACAATATCGGCGACCTGATCTTTCTCGGCTGCGCACTGGCCTGGGCGGTCTATTCCGTCCTGCTGAAGCAGGAAGACTTGCAGGTCTTCCCGACAATGGCGCTGTTCACGACGATCATCGCCGCAGGCGTCGCCAGCCTGCTGCCGTTCATGGTGTGGGAAAGCGCCGCGACGGGCCGCTTTCCCTCCACAGTCGACGCGTGGCTTTCGATCGCCGGGCTGGTCCTCTTCTCATCGATCCTTTCCTATTCCTCATACCAGTACGGCGTGAAGCGCTTCGGCCCGACGCTGACCGGCATGATGCTCTACCTGCTGCCGGCCTACGGGGTGATGCTGGCGATCATCTTTCTCGGCGAGCGCCTGCAGACGTTTCACATTATCGGCTTCGCGCTGATCCTGCCCGGCGTGGTGCTGGCCACCCTGCCGGGCACGCTGGCAAGCCGCTTCCGGCTCCGCCCGCCACCGCCCTGAACCCCGTATTTCCGGCATTTCCGACGGATTCCGGCGTTCTGCGCGTCTCGGTGAACCTTTTCCCCGGTTAACCACGTCAAACGGAGATGGAACCTCTGGGCTTCCCAGATGTTGAATCGCCGGAAATGGAGAGACCGATGAAACCGCATGTCATCGCATTAGCCCTTGTTCTTGCAGCGCTTTCGCCTGCCGCAACTTATGCCGCGGACGCCGAACTGCACCCCTCTGCCTTTGTCGAGGACGACGCCGGCCACCCGCTGAACGATGCCTGGCTCGGCATGCCGGTGGAGACCGAATCCGGGCTGGAGGTCGGTTACGTCGTCGATGCGCCGGTCAACGAATATGGCGAGATCGTCGAGCTTGTCATCGATACCGGCAATTCCGACATCTACGGTCTGGCCGACGTCATCACCGTTTCGGCCAGTGAAGCGGAGTTGTCCGACACCCATGTGGAGATTCCCGACACCGTTGCACGGATGGCCAGCCTCTGAGCCACGTCAACGCCGCTTCTCCTGTAACCGCATAGAAATCCCTAGGATACGGGGCGAACGCGCATGCGCCACCGCACCCGGCCGACGATTCAACGTGTAAGAAAGGACTGCAAAATGACCTTCACGAAAATTGCACCCATTGCGCTTTCCGCCGCTCTCCTGGCGTCCGGCGCTGCTATTTCTCCGGCATCCGCCGATGCCGGCATCCAGCTCGGCCAGCTCAACTGCGAGGTCGCCGGTGGCGTTGGTTTCGTATTCGGTTCGTCGAAGAACATGACCTGCACGTTTACGCCGGCCAACGACGCCATGCCGCAGGAAACCTACACAGGAACCATCAACAAGTACGGCATCGACATCGGCGTCACCGGCAAGTCGGTGATCCTGTGGACGGTCGTTGCCGCCGAAGGCCAGAAGTACGAGCCGCATGCCCTGGCTGGCACCTATGGCGGCGCCACGGCGTCCGCCGCTTTCGCGGCCGGGCTCGGCGCCAACGTTCTGGTCGGCGGATCTGACGATTCGTTTGCCCTGCAGCCGGTCAGCGTCTCGGCATCGGAAGGCGTCAATGTCGCCGTCGGCCTGGCGCAGGTCGAACTGAAATAACTGCCTCCCCGCTCCCGAACCGGGAAACGGTCGCCGTCAATCCCCCGTACGCTAGCCGGGGCCCGGACCAAGGAGTGGAGCAGCCCGTTCGGTATCTGCCGGGCGGGCTGCACCCTTTTGGGCGAAAAGAAGAAAGCGGGAATTTCGCCGCCCGCACCTTGACCCGCCGCACCGGCTTCCATAGGTTCCGCGCGCGTCTCCGGCGCATCCTCCTTGGGAGCCGTTAGCTCAGTCGGTAGAGCAACTGACTTTTAATCAGTAGGTCCGGGGTTCGAATCCCCGACGGCTCACCAAAAATCCCCACAAAAACAAGATCTTAAGAGGCAGGCGCCATCCGGCGCCTCCTTCGTCGTGGATACAGGTACTCGTCCGGTACTCAAAGCGGCATTTCCCGTGCATTCACTCACCGGTTTTGCGGTGGCAAGCTGAAGCGCCTGGCTGGTATCGTGCGGTTAATCCCGTTGAACTTCGGCAGCGGGGGCCGCAAATGTCTGCGCATGCGCGCACCGCCGAGACAGGCCGACATGCGCGACTGGCCCTTGGATGCCCAGACCGTCGTGCCGTTTCCGCAGTCGACCCTTCGGCCAGGTGGCAGACCGTCATGGTTGGCCGGAGGCGCAGCCGTCACCGGAGAAGGCATCAATCCCCCCGGGGGTATCTCCCGCTGAGGTGGCATCGGAAGGGGTATCACCATCCCCGGAGGGTTGATGAATTGAGGGAGTTCGGCTGGATCCGCGTGGGCACTGGAGGCTGCGCCGAGACTGGCCATTGTAATTACGGCAACTGTCACTGAAACCTCGAAAGCAGTTGAAGTCGTACGCATAACAGCCTCCTTGCTTATCA
>DATHRP010000702.1:0-2861 GCA_035465195.1 Afifellaceae bacterium
CAAGTTCCTTTTTCAGCCCGTCGATTGCCGCAGCAAACCCGGCCGGAAGATCGCCCGCAGTCCGGCGTTCGAATTCGCCGCGTTTCTCCGCATCGAGGGCGTCAAGCCGCTCCTGCCATTCCTTGCGCGCCTGGCGGGAACGCAGGCCGGCCACCCGCCAGGAATCGAGGACGTCGGACGGAATCTCGAACGGTTCGCTGGTCCAGCCCAGCGCCTTGCGGGCCCCGGCAATCTCTTCGTCGCCAAGCGGTGCGCCGTGGGCGGAAGACTTGCCGGCCTTGGTCGGCGCGCCGAAGCCGATCGTGGTCTTTGCTGCGATCAGCGTCGGCCTGTCCGCCGAGCGGGCATCGGTCAGGGCGGCATCGATCTGGGCGGGGTCGTGACCGTCGATCCTGACGGCCCGCCATCCCGACGCCTCGAACCGGGCAACCTGGTCGGTGGAATCGGATAGCGCGATGCTGCCGTCGATCGTGATTCCGTTGTCGTCCAGGATCACGATCAGCCTGTTGAGCCGGAGATGGCCGGCAAGGGCGATCGCCTCCTGGCTGATTCCCTCCATCAGATCGCCGTCCGAGGCCAGCACATAGGTGTAGTGATCGACGATATCGTCGCCGTACCCGGCATTGAGGGCACGCTCGGCCATCGCCATGCCGACGGCGGTTGCGATACCCTGACCGAGCGGTCCCGTTGTTGTCTCGATACCGGCTGCGTGGCCATATTCAGGATGGCCGGCCGTGATCGAGCCGAACTGCCGGAAATTCTTGATCTGGTCGATCGTCATCCCCTCGTAGCCGAGGAGGTAGAGCAACGAATAGAGCAGCATGGAACCATGCCCGGCGGACAGGACGAAACGGTCCCGGTCGGGCCACTGTGGCTCTGCGGGATCGAAGCGCAGATGTTTCGTGAACAGCACCGTGGCGATATCGGCGGTGCCCATCGGCATGCCGGGATGGCCGGATTTGGCGGCCTGCACCGCATCCATGGCGAGAGCGCGGATAGCGTTCGCCATCGAAACGTGCTTGGCTTGTTCTGTCATTGGGGTCTCACTCTGAAAGCGCGTGGGTCTGGCGGCATTCCGGACATTGCTGCAACCGGCTGAAACACAATTGCTGAACGGATCGGGTCATCCCCAACATGGCCCAGGTCATGGACCCAATGCCGTCGCGACAAATCTGCCTTCGCCGGCGCCATCCCCTGTCGGAGCCCAATTCGCGCGGGAGACATACACGCTTGCCCGGACGAGTCAATCGGCCAACCCGGCGTCGTCGTTGCCGGTCGCGAAGGCAATTGTGATGTTCTCGGGTGAAATCCTGCAAAAGCGGTTGACGGAAACTTGACGCGCCGCCTAACGTCTCCGGCACAACCGATTGATACGCTTCGGGCGTCTATCCTCCGCAAGCTGATGCGGCGCGGCCGGCGGAACAGCCGGCATTCTGCAACAGCGCGTTACGAGTGGGGTCGCGGATACGCATGGATTCGAAGACAAGCAGTGTCGAACAGTCGATGCAGGCTCTGGAAACCGCGATAGGCAAGCTGGAGGCCGCCATCGAGCGGCGGGAACAGAGACAGAGCGAATCCGGCGATATGGAAGCCGAGATCCAGACGCTTAGCGCCGATCGCGCGCGGCTTGCCGACAATCTGGACAAGGCCAACGCCAAGATCGAATCGCTTGAGACGGTCTACAAGGACGCCTCGAACCGACTGGTGAATGCCATGGAAACGGTGAGTGCCGTTCTCAAGGCGGACCTGGAGAACGCCTGAGATGGGTCAGGTCAGCATCATCGTCGCCGGCCGCAGCTATCGGATGTCCTGTGACGACGGTGAGGAAGAGCATCTCGAAGAGCTGGGGCGGCGGTACGACGCCGCGATCGACGAACTGCGTACGGTCTTCGGCGAGATCGGCGACCAGCGCCTGATGGTCATGGCGGCGGTGCTGATGACCGACAGGCTGGACGAGGCCGAAAAGAGGATCGAGACGCTGGAGGGCGAACTGGACAAATTGCGTGGGTCGAGCAAGTCGGCCGTCGCGCAATACGAAAACCAGTATGCGCGGCTCGCCCGGGCGCTCGACAATGCGGCGCAGCGTGTCGAAAACCTTGCCGACAGGCTGGACGTCGACTCCCGCGAGCCGGCGCCCGAAAGCTGATCGATCAAGTCTTCCTTCCTGCCCAGAGCGGTAGATGATCCACGATCCGTTGTTTTACATGGCCGCAGTGCCGGCAATCCTTCTGGTCGGCCTTTCGAAGGGCGGATTCGGAAGCGGCTTGTCTCTGATAAGCCTGCCGATGATGGCGCTCGTCATCTCGCCCATCCAGGCCGCGGCCATCATGCTGCCGATCCTCATCCTCATGGATATGATCGGTCTCGTCGCCTGGCGCGGGGTGTTCGACCGACAATGCCTGGTCATCCTGATACCGGCTGCAATCGTCGGCGTCGGCATCGGCTGGGCGACGGCCGCCTACGTCACCGCCGCCCATGTCCGGTTGATCGTCGGCCTTGTCGCGCTGCTGTTCTGCGCCGACTATTTCGTCGGTGGCGGCAAGGGGCGGGAGGCTCGGGAGCATAATCCGCCCAAGGGTTGGTTCTGGGGTGCCATGTCGGGGTTCACCAGCTTCGTCAGCCATGCCGGCGGTCCGCCCTACCAAATGTACGTGCTGCCGCTCAGGCTGGATCCGAAGACGCTGGCGGGCACCTCGATCATCTTCTTCTCCGTCGTAAACGCCATGAAGGTGCTGCCGTATCTGATGCTCGGTCAGTTTTCGCCCGGTAACCTGACGACATCGGCCGTGCTGCTGCCGCTGGCGCCCCTCGGGACGCTCGCCGGAGTGCGCCTGGTCAAGATCGTGGAGCCGACGACATTC
>DATHRP010000703.1:0-6021 GCA_035465195.1 Afifellaceae bacterium
CCCCGGCGTCACCAATTGCGTGACCGCAATGGCCAATGCCGACCTGGCGCGTGTGCCAGTGCTGCTGATCGGTGGCTGCCCGCCCAGGCCGCAGGTCAATATGGGCCCGCTGCAGGATATTCCGCACGTGGAGATCCTGAAGCCGGTGACCCGGCAGTCCCGCACCCTTCGGGTCGCGGACCAGCTTCTGCGCGAATTCGACGAGGCGATCGCGCGCGCGATGGGCGACGCCGGTGAACCCGGACCCGTCTACATTGAAATCCCGACAGACGTGCTGCGCCAGGACATCCCGCCCGCGCTGGTCCAGGAAGACTGGCTAGCCGAAAAGCCGGCACGCTCGATCCCGCCCGATCCGGCAGCTGTCGCGGAAGCCGCGAAGGTCGTGCGTACGGCCCGCCGTCCGCTGGTCGTCAGCGGCCGCGGGGCGCGCAATGCCGGCGAGGCGCTGGTCCGTTTCCTCGACGCCACCGGCGCGCTCTATCTCGATACCCAGGAAAGCCGGGGCCTGGTGCCGCAGGACCATCCCTCGTTCGCCGGCGCGGTCCGTGCGCGGGTCATGACCGATGCCGACGTCATCGTCGTCGTCGGTCGCAAGCTCGATTACCAGATGGGCTACGGTTCCCCGGCCGTCTTCCCGAACGCCCAGTTCGTGCGGATCGCCGACACGGCCGGCGAGCTGATCGACAACCGCCGCGGCGCGCCGGAGATCCTCGCGACACCGGCGCTGGCTCTGGACGCCATGGCGCACGAAGCCGGCAACCATCCCTCCGGTCTCGACGGGGAGTGGTCCACCGAGATGCGCCGCATGCAGCAAGAGCGCGCCGGCGGCGGCTTCGGCAACGAACCGCTGGTCGGCAAGGACGGCAAGATCCACCCGCGCTGCATCTTCGAGGCGATCGCCGAGACCGCCGCCGACGACTATATCGCCATCGCCGACGGCGGCGATCTGCTGAGCTTCGCGCGCATCGGCCTGGCGTCGGCGAAGACCTATTTGGACGCCGGCGCATTCGGCTGCCTCGGCGTCGGGGTTCCGTTCGCCGTTGCCGCCGCGCTCGCCTTCCCCGACCGCCAGGTGATCTCCGTCAACGGCGACGGCGCCTACGGCATCAACGCCATGGAGGTCGACACGGCCGTGCGCCACGGCGCGAAGGCGGTCTTCATCGTCTCCAACAATGCCGCCTGGAACATCGAGCGGCATGACCAGGAATCCAACTATGGCGGCCGCGTCGTCGGCACCACGCTGCGCCATTCCGACTATGCCGCTATGGCGCGGGCGCTCGGCGCCCATGGCGAGCGGGTCGAAAAATGGGAGGACATCAAGCCGGCGCTGGAACGCGCCCTCGCCAACGCTCCCGCCGTGGTCGACGTCGTAACCTCGCAGGATGTCGTCTCGTCGGACGCCCGCAAGGGCCTCGGTTTCGTGCCAGATTACCAGGCGCTGACGGCCTGGGACGAGGCTGAACGAAAGCGGCGCCAGGGCTGACCGGATCCCGACGAACGGCCGGTTGCAGCAAAAGAACAGGGAAATAACAGGGAATTTTCCGGATTCAAGCTCCCGCCTCAACGCGGCCAGAGCATGTTTTCCGTTTGATACCAATCAGTTGCGCGACAGACAGCGGAATCGAAACAGGGAATTGCCCGAACTGAAAACAGGGAATTTCCGGGCCGAAAACAGGGACAGCGGAGGCTGATATCAGGGAAAAGCCTTGCGGAAGGGAATTGCGCGTGATGGCGACCCCGCCAGGATTCGAACCTGGGACCTGCGGATTAGAAGTCCGCTGCTCTATCCAGCTGAGCTACGGGGCCGTCATGGCAGGACACCCGGCCTGCCCTCAGTGGGACCAGGGCTGGGTTCTGCGATAGTTGAAATTGTCGGAATAGGAGATCGCGCGGCGCTTGCGGTCCTTTGGCTCGATCACCCGGTAGGGGATGCCGTTGCGCTCCGCATAGGCGATGGCCTGTTGCTTGTCGGCGAACCGCAGGTGCACCTGCTGGCGCATATCGCCCGATGAGGTGTAGCCCATCAGCGGCTCGATCGACCGCGGCGTTTCCGGCTCGAACTCCAGCACCCAGTCGTGGGTCTTCGCTTCGCCTGAACTCATCGCCGTCTTGCTGGGCCGATAGATGCGTGCCGCCATGGTCCTGTCCGATGTCTTTCCCGGTTTGCGCTGCAGCTTGCCTCACGACATTCCGGAATGGTCGGGGCAGCAGGATTCGAACCTGCGACCCCCTGTTCCCAAAACAGGTGCGCTACCAGACTGCGCCATGCCCCGGTTTCCGGTCTTCGTATCCGGCAAGGCCTTAACACCGTGCTACCGGTCCGGCAAGCATTGTCACCGCAAATCGTCGATCGCCGGTCCACTCACCTTATGGCCGGGCTGGATACCGAGGCGCCGGGTCGTCCCGGCCTTGATTTCCAGCACGAAACGGGCGTCGACCCGGGACGGAATGATTGTGTCGGACAACGGCGTCGTTTCGGTTGCAATATGACCGATCGTGCCATCCTCGGCGATGAACAGCATGTCGAGCGAGACGTAGGTGTTGCGCATCCACATGGTGACGAACTGCTCTTCGCCGAAATCGAAAAGCATACCGGCATCGTCCGCCAGCGAGCGCCTGTACATCAGGCCCCTGGAACGGTCCTTCGGACTGGTAGCCACCTCGACATTGAACGCAAACGTCTTGTCGCCGCCTTCGATCGACAGCGGCTTGACCTCGGCCGCGAGGACGAAGCAGGTCAGGGTCAGCGGCAGCAACAGCGCGACCGAAATCCGGGTCAGTCTGGTGAACACTCCACTCCCCCTGGGCAGCCGAACGCCCGGGCTCGAACGGAGACCCGGTCCCGTCTATAGTAGGTACCTGGTGCGCGTGGAGCTAGTGCGAACTCGGCAAACGGCCGCCGGCAGAGGGGCGGATTTCGGCGGCCATGAGGCCCTTGTCGCTTTCGCCGTAGCGCACCTGGACCACCTGGCCCGGCTGCAGCTCGGTCATGCCGTAGCGGCGCAGCGTCTCCATGTGGATGAAGATATCCGGCTCGCCCTCGCCCTCCGTCAGGAAACCGAAGCCGCGAATCCGGTTGAACCATTTCACGGTGACCGTCACGAACGGGCTCGTTGCCTTGACCGCTGAGCGCTGACGCGTCGGCGGCATCTGCGCCGGGTGCAACGCCGTCGATTCGTCCATCGAAAGAATGCGAAAGACCTGATAGCCGCGTTCGCCGACAACTGCCTCGCAGACGACGCGCGCGCCTTCATAGGCGCTCTGGTAGCCGTCGCGGCGAAGGCACGTGACATGCAACAGGACGTCCGCCATCCCGTTGTCAGGAATTATGAACCCGTATCCCTTGGCGACATCGAACCACTTGATCACCCCAGCAACTTCAAAGACATCGACAGGTACGTCGTCCTTACCAGTGCCGGTGCTGAGAAGTGGATCATTCCTGGTCGTTTTTTCCCCCATGGCGCCCCGTTCCACTGCCACCGTCCAAAACCGACTCGGCGGCAATATGGGAATTTGAACCAGAATGCCGCCGATCCGATTCGTATATAGAATAGCATTCGATACGGAACTTGCAGTGAAAAATTAACCACAAAAATTAATCAAATTCTGTTTGCCACGGCAATTTGCGGAAACGCAGCGGCAAATACTGAATCACTCGAATGGTTTAGCACCAACTCCACGTCATGATCGAGCGGCGTGGATTCCCTGTTGATGATCACGATTCCTGCGCCGTGTTGCAAACCGAGCACAGGCAGCGAAGCCGCCGGATGTACGACAAGCGATGTTCCGACGACGAGGATGAGATCGGCGTCCATGCAATGGCGTGCCGCCTCCCGCATAGCGGCTTCGGGCATCGCCTCACCGAAGGAGATTACCGCAGCCTTGACCAGGCCGCCGCATGTCCGGCATTTAGGCGAACGCTTTTCCGCCTCGACGAACGACCGGACCTCATCCAGTTCCATCCGTCGTCGGCAGTCGATGCAATGGCCGTATGTCGCGTTGCCGTGAAGCTCTATCACCCGCTCGGAACCGACGCCGGAGCGCTGATGCAATCCGTCGATGTTCTGGGTGACGATCGCCGGCATGCGCCCGCTGTCCGCCATGGCCGCGAGCGCCATGTGCGCAACCGTCGGCCGCGCCGCCGCGAACTGATCGTTCATCACGAAGCGGCGACGCCAGTCCTCGATGCGCGCCGCTTCCGAGGCGACGAATTCCTGGTAGGTGACCGGCTCCATCTTCGTCCACATCCCGCCCGGGCTGCGAAAATCGGGAATGCCCGCGGCCGTCGAAATGCCGGCGCCGGTAAATCCGACGATGCTCTCCGAGCCTTCGAGCAGCGTCCGCAGCGCCGCGATCTTCTCCGGGGGTGGTGCTTCGTCATCTGCTCGCATATGTCTCTCCCCGGACATTTCGCTTCTAGGAGGAACGCCGATGAAATATCTCCACACTATGGTTCGCATCACCGATATCGACAAATCCCTCGACTTTTATTGCGGCAAGCTCGGCATGATCGAGGTCCGCCGCACCGAGAGCGAGGCGGGCCGCTATACCCTGATCTTCCTTGCCGGACCCGACGACCGCGCCCAGGCCGAGGCTGAACGCGCTCCGCTGCTGGAGCTGACCTACAACTGGGATCCGGAGGCCTACGGCGAAGGACGCAATTTCGGCCATCTCGCCTACGAGGTCGACAATATCTACGACACCTGCCAGTCGCTGATGGATGCCGGCGTCACGATCAACCGCCCGCCACGCGACGGCCGCATGGCGTTCGTGCGATCGCCCGACAATATTTCGCTTGAACTGCTTCAGAAGGGTGAAGCGTTGCCTCCTGCCGAGCCATGGTCAAGCATGGAGAACACCGGCCATTGGTGATCTTGCTGGTGTATAACATGGGTTGATTGAAATACAACTTTAGATAAAGTCAGGGCCTGACGCGTTGTTTCGTGTCAGGTCTTTTTTCGCCTCAATTACAGTTAATAGACCGTTTTAAAACTCCTTCAAATTAACCTTCGAACTTAAATGTTTAGACACGATATTGCCAAAATTCGCCCGTAGGCACCATAGTCATCTAGCGGCGGGGACAGTCCAAGTGTTGAGTGGGGTGGCAGTCCTTGCAAACTTCAAGCATCCTTTCGAGGCTGATCAAGTGCAGCCTTACGACAGCTTGTATCTGGCTACTCGCCGGATGCACGAATACGACGGGCACGACCACGGCAAGCCTCGCCAACGCCAAGCGCGGCGAGAGTGTTTCGGTATCGACTTACGCACCGCCGAAACAATCCATCGAGCGCAGCAGCAATACATGGCCGAGGCTGGTTGACGCCAAGCGGGGTCTTATGGCCCAGCACTCCAAGGTCAGGGTCCAGTGCCTGAAACCCGAACTGATCACCATGCTTCACCGGCTTGAACGAAAGTTCGGCAAGAAGCCGATCATAACGTCGGGTTACAGGTCGCCGTCCTATAACCGGCGGGTGCGCGGCGCCAAGCGGTCCAAGCACATGTCCTGCGAGGCGGCGGATATCTGGATCCCTGGGGTCTCCAAGTGGACGCTGGCGAAATATGTCCGCTCCATGCCGGGCCGCGGCGGTGTCGGCACCTATTGCCGGTCCAAGTTCATCCATATCGATATCGGCAACCGCCGGGACTGGAATTGGGGCTGCCGCAAGAGCCGCAAGAGCTCCACCTAACGGGCGGGTTCGCCGCACGGCTGTAACGGTCGCGATTTTTTTTGAAAACATGGCGCTTGCCGGCTTGTGATTGCCGGCCAGCGTGACTATAACCCGCGCCGTTGCGCCCTTCGTCTAGCGGTCTAGGACGCCGCCCTTTCACGGCGGAAACACGGGTTCGAGTCCCGTAGGGCGTGCCACAATATCCCACAATCGCATCGCAGTCTGACAGCCCGACCGGCCGATCTGCCCGCGCGACCATGGTTCCCGAGAACCCTTGTTCCCATGAAAAAATCAAAACTCACACGGCACATCGTCATTGATGTCGAGGACGACGGCCCCTGTCCGCATCTCT
>DATHRP010000704.1:0-4735 GCA_035465195.1 Afifellaceae bacterium
AGAAGATCGCAGTTTTCATCGATGGGGCAAACCTTTATGCGACCTCGCGCTCGCTCGGTTTCGATATCGATTATCGGCGGCTTTTGAAAGACTTCCAGAAGAAGGCCTATCTGATCCGAGCCGTCTATTACACGGCCCTGGCGGAGGATCAGGAATATTCGTCAATCCGGCCGCTGATCGACTGGCTCGACTATAACGGCTACAAGGTGGTCACAAAGCCGTTGAAGGAATTCACCGACGCCCAGGGCCGCCGCAAGGTAAAGGGCAACATGGACATCGAACTTGCGGTCGATGCCATGGAAATCGCAGACCATATCGATCATTTCGTGCTGTTTTCCGGCGATGGCGACTTCCGCTACCTTGTCGAGGCGCTGCAGCGCAAGGGCAAGCGGGTGACGGTCGCCTCGACGGTCAAGACCAAGCCGCCGATGATTGCCGATGAGTTGCGTCGCCAGGCGGACTTCTTCCTCGAACTGAGCCAGCTTGCTGACGATGTCGGCCGGGATCCGGCCGAACGTTCCGAGAAGGACAATTACAGCGAAGACGATTTCGACGACGACTACGAGTACGAAGACCTGTAATGGCGCTTGCCATCGACCGGCAGGCTCAGTCGCGGCCCTTCGACCCTCCCGAATCCTGTCGCCTCTGTCTGCGACTGGCGGACTTCCGCGAATGCTGGCAGCGAAAGGAGCCGGAATGGCATAATGCGCCGGTCAGCAGTTTCGGGCCGCAGTCGGCCCGCCTGCTCGTCGTCGGACTGGCGCCCGGACTGCGCGGCGCAAATCGGACCGGTCGTCCGTTTACCGGCGACTATGCCGGCGACCTGCTCTACGCCACTCTGATCAAGTACGGCTTTGCGGCCGGTCGATACGACGCCCGTCCGGACGATTCGCTTCGGATGGTCGATGCGGCAATCACCAACGCGGTGCGATGCGTGCCACCGGACAACAAGCCGACTGGACAGGAAATAAACACCTGCCGGCAATTCCTGACCGCCACGCTGGACCACTTTCACGAAGCGGAGGCCATCCTGGCACTCGGTCGGATCGCACATGACAGCGCGCTAAAGGCGCTAGGAATCCGGCTTAAGGACGCGCCGTTCGGTCACGGCGCCATGCATGTCGCCGGCAGGCGGCGCCTCTACGACAGCTATCATTGCTCGCGATACAACACCAATACCGGCCGGCTCACCGCGGAAATGTTCGAAGCTGTCCTACACCGGATCCGCGACGATCTCGGCGAAGGCTGAAAAACCCGTCAGTTGTTTTCCCGGAGCAGTCTCGCCTTCTGGCGTTGCCAGTCGCGTTTCTTCTCGGTCTCGCGCTTGTCGTGGATCTTCTTGCCCTTGGCGAGCGCGACTTCGAGCTTGGCCATTCCCCTGCCGTTGAAGTACATTTTCAGCGGCACGATTGTCATACCCTCCCGCTGCACCGCGTTCATAAGCTTGGTCATTTCCCTGCGATGGAGCAGAAGCTTGCGATGGCGGCGAGGATCGTGATTGAACTGGTTCGCCTGCGTGTATTCCGGGATGAAGCTGTTGATCAGCCAGATTTCGCCATTTTCAGGGCTTACGTAGGCCTCACCGATCGTCGCCTTGTTGGCCCTGAGGCTCTTGACCTCGGTTCCAAGCAACTGGATGCCTGCTTCAAAGGTCTCGCCGATCTCGTAGTTGAACCGGGCTTTTCGATTGTCGGCGATGACCTTTCTGTTGGGATTGTCCTTCTTGCTCGCCATGACGTCAATTCAGAAGCCCGGCGTGCCTGAGTGCCGTATCGACAGCCTGGCGGGTTTCATCGCCAACGGGTGTAATCGGCAACCGGACATCCTCGGTCATCTTGCCGAGCCTGGACAAAGCATATTTGGTGGGCGCCGGGCTCGGCTCCAGGAACAACGCCGTATGAAGCGGCATCAGCCTGTCCTGGATGCTCAGGGCTCCGGCAAAATCACCGGCAAGGCAGGCTTCCTGAAACTGGGAACACATTGCCGGTGCGACGTTGGCCGTGACGGATATGCATCCGCGTCCGCCGTGCGCCATGAAACCCAAGGCCGTCGGGTCCTCGCCCGACAGTTGCACAAAATCGGGTCCGATATGCTGGCGCTGCATGCTGGCGCGGGCGAGATTGGCGGTCGCATCCTTGACGCCGATGATATTCTCGCAATCGTCGAACAGCCGCTTCATCGTATCCACGCTCATGTCGATTATTGAGCGCGGCGGGATATTGTAGATAATGAGAGGAATCGCAATGGCTTCGGCGATTGCCCGGAAATGAGCATAAAGACCTTTTTGACTCGGCTTGTTGTAATACGGGGTGACGACGAGCACAGCATCCGCCCCGGCATCCTGTGCGTGAACGGCAAGTTCGATCGCTTCGGAGGTGTTATTGGAACCGGCGCCGGCAATGACAGGCACCCGCTTGCCAGCAGCCTTGATGCAGATCTCGACCACCGCCTTGTGTTCGCTGTGGGACAAGGTCGGGGATTCTCCCGTCGTGCCGACCGGCACGAGACCGTGGCTTCCTTCGGTGATCTGCCATTCGACCAGGTTGCAGAGCGCATCCTCGTCAACAGCGCCGTTGCGCATGGGAGTAACCAATGCCGGAATCGAACCCTGGAACATGTTCTTCCTCTGGAACAAGATAAGCGTTTGGCGGCGGACGATAGTGTCGAGCCGATGACAGAGCAAGCGTGGACGTGATGCAACTGCACCTGCCTAACCGCCAATTCCGCTTTCCCTTAATGGTTTTCGGGCTGATGTTCCACCGCATTTCGAAACCGCTCCGAACGTGCGCCTGCCTTACAGTCGCAGGATACATTCTGATGGCGGGCGCGGTCGCGCATTCTGCCGAAGCTGCACCTGTTCCCAGGCCCAAACCGGAGCAGGCCAGTCAGGACAATGATCCGCCATCAGGTGCCGCAGTTCAGGAAAGCGCTCCGGATAACGCGGCTGGGGTATCCGTTGCGGACGATGCGACCGAACCTGACAGCAACTCGCCAGAACTGTCCTCGGATCAGGCAGTTGCGCGACTACCGGCCGCCCGCCCCCAGCCGACTGAAACGGCAGCAGCGGTCCCAGAAGAGGAGCCCGAGATCCGGATCGATACGACACTCCTCCCGCGGCCCAAGCCGGACGGATATATCCAGATCGCTCAGCCGCCCTATGGATTTCCGCCGGCGGACGATCTTGCTCGCGCACTGAATGATGTCGGCCGGGATGACTATTCCTCGGCCCTGGCCCGGGCGAGCAAGCTGGACGATCCGCTTGACCGGAAAATTGTCGAATGGGCCGTTGCGCGCGCTCCCAACAATCCGATGTCGCTTGCCCGCATACAGGCCCTCCGCGAAACGATGCTGTCCTGGCCCGATCAGGACCGGCTTCAACTGCGCGCTGAACAGGCGCTGATGCAATCGAACCCGTCGCCGGACGACGTGATTGCATTTTTCGCTGATGAGCGTCCGACCACACAGGCAAGCCGGTTCGCTCTGGCGAGAGCCTGGAAAAGCCGCGGTTCGGGCGAAAAGGGCGATCCGGAGATCCGCAGGCTATGGCGTGAAGGCATTTCGGGCTCGGTCGCGGAAAAGATCCTTGCCGACTATCGGAGGGTTCTCACCCAGGACGACCACAAGCATCGACTGGCCCAGCTGCTTTACGATGTAAAGTCGACGGCGGCACGACGACAGGCCAGCCGCCTCGGCAACGGCTACCCGGAACTCGCCGAAGCCGTCATCACGGCGCTGAGCCGCAAACGGCTCAATACAAAGAAGGCCCTCGGAAAGGTGCCGGGCAGACTGCGTGACGACCCGCTCTATCATTTCGCCAGCGTCCGGTCGCTACGGCGGGGGAACAAGGAAACCGGCGCGGCGAAGATCCTGGAAATGGCAACCCGCGACCCGGAGAAGCTCGTTGACCCCGATCGCTGGTGGGACGAACGGCGAGACCTTTCGCGCCAGCTTCTCGACGAGGGACGCGCCGACCTTGCCTACAAGGTCGTGGCCGAGCACAGCGCACAGTCCGGCAAGGAACTCGCAGAAGCCGAGTTTCATGCCGGCTGGTATGCTTTGCGGTTTCTCAACCAACCGGCAACCGCGCTTCCGCATTTCGAGAAACTGGCTGAGATCGCAACCATTCCGCGGACTATTTCGCGTGCGCATTACTGGCTGGCCCGCACCCATCGGGAGCTTGGAAACGAGACCCTGGCGATCGCCAATGCGGAAGCCGCAGGCCGCCATGGCGATACTTATTACGGGCAGTTGGCACGAGAATTTCTCGGTCTTACGACAACGGGGCTCGAGGTGGCTCCCGCGCCCACCGCGGCCGACCGAAACCGGTTCAAGGACAGGGAACTCGTTCATGTCGTTGAGCGGCTGGCCGCGGCCGGCCACGAACATCGGGCGCGTTTCTTCCTGATCAGGCTCGCCGAAATTGCAGACACGCCCGGCGAAGTCGCACTTGCGGCAACCCTGGCCCGGCGCATCGGCCGCCCGCAGATCGCCTTGGAGGTCGGCAAGGCTGCATCCAGCCGTGGCATGGCCGTCGGCGCGCTGGCGACGCCCCTGATCGTGATACCGTCGGACATCCCGATACCCGAGTCGATCGATCGTGCCGTCGTCTATGCGATTGCCAGGCAGGAAAGCGCATTCAATGTCGCGGCAAAGAGTTGGGCGGGTGCGCTCGGCCTGATGCAAATGATGCCCGCCACCGCAAAAGCAACCGCCAGGTCGGCAGGCCATGCCTATT
>DATHRP010000705.1:0-1685 GCA_035465195.1 Afifellaceae bacterium
TGCTGACGCTGGCCAGGCGCCCGGAGATCGCGCGCGCGGTTCTTGGCCTGATCCGGACCGTGGTACGCGACCCCGACGGCAAGGTCGACCCGGCGCTGCGCTGGATGGTGGCGCATGTCACCAGCGTCGCCAACGGCTGCACCTATTGTTCCGCGCACACGTTCAAGAACGGCGCCGACAACGGCGTGCCCGACGAAAAGCTGGAAGCGCTCTGGGAATTCGAGACCAGCCCGGTCTTCACCGACGCGGAACGGGCGGCGCTGAGGGTTGCGGTTACCGGCGGCCAGTGTCCATCATACGCCAGGCCGGAAGACATGGCGGAACTGCGCAGGCACTTCACGGAGGAGCAGATCGTCGAGATCGGCGCGGTTATCGCGCTGTTCGGGTTCAACAACCGCTGGAACGCCTTCATGGCGACGGATGTGGAATCCACGGTCACCGATTTCCTGGCGGGCAAGGACTATCGGGGGCCGAAATCCGACCAACCATAACCGGACGACAAGTCCGGATCGGAAAATCCACTTGAGGGAGGACAGAATGTCAGAAGACAAAAAGCAGCTTGCGGCCATGAAACGCAGGACGTTCCTGGCCGGAACCGCGGCGAGCATGGCCGCGTTGTCGATCACCATTCCGGCCGGCGGCGTCAAGGCGGCCGGCTATCCGGAACGCCCGATCACCGTCGTCGTGATGTATGCGGCCGGCGGCGGCACCGACGTCGTCATGCGCAAGATCGCCGACGAGATGGCCAAGGCCAAGGGCTGGACCGTGAACGTCATCAACAAGCCCGGCGCCGTCGGCGGCGTTGCGACGAAATATGTCTACGGCCAGCCTTCCGACGGATACACGGTCCTCGGAGGCGCCAACTACAACAAATTCGTTCGTGTGATGGGCCATGTCGATCTCGTTCCCTGGGAGGAATGGGTGTTCTTCCAGGCCGCCAGCTCGCTGGCAAGCTGGTCCGTGCGAGCGGATTCGCCCTATCAGACCTTCGCGGACGTCGTCGAGGCGGCCAAGGCCAGTCCGGGCAAATTGACGATCTCGACTTCAGGCACCGGCGGCATTTGGCACGAGCTTGCGCTGATCGTCGGATCGTTCGCCGGCATCGACCTGAAATACGTACCCTACAAGGGCGGCAAACCGGCAACGCTGGCCGGTCTGCAGGGCGAGGTCGACATTGCCGGCGGCGGCGTGCACGAACATATCGACCTGATCCGGGCAGGCCAGTTGCGCAACCTGCAGCAGACCGGACCGGAGGATATCAAGCTGGACGACGGGACCGTATTGCCATCGATCGGCGGCATGATTCCCGAGCTGAAATCGTTCCTGCCCGTCGGCGGTACCTATAACTTCATCATGAAGCGCGACACGCCGGTTGAGATCCTCGAGATGGTCAAGGAGGCCTTCGTCGCCGCCGCGAACTCCGACAGCTTCAAGGAAATGGTGGAGCAGAAGTACTTCCTGCTCGACATCCGCACCGGTGAAGAAGCCGACAAGCGGGCTGCACAGCTGGAGGTCGTGACCGTCGACACCTTCAACAAATATTCCGACCAGATCGGCGCGGAAGTGAAAAGCGCCGCGGATCTCGGCCTGCCGAAGCCGGCCGAGTTCGAATCCTGGTGGCCGCCCGAGGGCTATAAAAAGCGGGTTTGAGCGAGCAAGCAGCGGAATGGCGGCGCTAGCGCCGC
>DATHRP010000706.1:0-7531 GCA_035465195.1 Afifellaceae bacterium
GTTTTGTCGGCCTCTGTGGCAAACCTGCAACCCAACCATCTGCTATGTGAAATGGTCCGATGGCTGGCTGCGGGTCACCGGATTCTGAGGAACAGCAATTGCGTTTCGCCGGCTTCGCGCCGGTCGACTTCATAGAATCCCTCCGGAACGCCAAACTCCGCGTCCGATGCCTCTTCCAGGACACAGAGCGCGTCCGCCTTCAGCCAGCCACCGGCGCGAACCGCGGCGAGCGCTTTTTCGCCAAGCCCCTTTCTGTAGGGTGGGTCGCAGAAGACGAGGTCGAACGGCGGAATGGTGCCGGCCGATCCCGGCTTCGTCGCGTCGCGGCGGAAAATGCGGGCCGCACCCGTCAGGCCCAGCGCTTCGATGTTGCGCCGGATGAGCGCGCGGGCCTCCACCCCGGTCTCCATGAAAAGTGCGCTCTGCGCGCCGCGCGACAGCGCCTCCAGGCCGAGCGCGCCGGTGCCGGCGAACAGGTCGAGCACCCGCGTCGTCTCGTTCGGCAGGTCGAACGCGTGCGCCAGTATGTTGAAAAGGCTTTCGCGCATCCGGTCGCTGGTCGGCCGGATGGCGTCCGAGCGCGGGCCGGCGAGGGGCCGGCCCCTAAACCGGCCGCCGACGACGCGCATGGCCTGCCGGCTTGCGACCGGGTTTTGCCGGCCGGTCGATATCGGTGCGCGAACCGCCGCGGCGCTTCGCCCGGGGCTTTTCCGGCTTCTGCTTTTCCGCCGGCTTCTCCGGCCGGCGTATCGCCGTTTCGAAATCGAGCCCCGCCTTTGCGATCAGTTTCTGTCCGAGCTGGTCGCGCAAGACACGTCCGCGGATCTCCTGCACCGAACCGGGTGTAAGGTCGCCGAGCTGGAACGGCCCGTAGGAGATCCGGATCAGCCGGTTCACCGCAAGGCCCAGATGGTCGAGCACCCGCTTGACCTCGCGGTTCTTGCCTTCGCGCAGGCCGATCGTGAGCCACATATTGCCGCCCTGCTGGCGGTCGATGGTTGCCTCAATCGACCCGTAGATCATGCCGTCGATCGTCACGCCATCCTTCAATGCTTCCAGCTTTGCCGGCTCGATCCGGCCGTGCGCCCGGACCCGGTACCGCCTGAGCCAGCCGGTCGACGGCAATTCCAGGAGCCGCGCCAGGCCGCCGTCATTGGTGAGCAGCAGCAGCCCTTCCGTGTTGATGTCGAGCCG
The DNA here is from genome assembly GCA_035465195.1 of Afifellaceae bacterium. Taxonomy (GTDB): domain Bacteria; phylum Pseudomonadota; class Alphaproteobacteria; order Rhizobiales; family Afifellaceae; genus CAMYKZ01. The sequence continues at coordinate 1,195 of DATHRP010000706.1, forward strand.
TCCGACAGACATGGTTCGCGGAAGTTCCTCCGGCAGCGCGGAGAACACGGTCGGGCGGCCCTGCGGGTCGGCATTGGTTGTCACCAGACCGCGTGGCTTGTGATAGAGCCAGAGCCGCGTCCGCTCTCGCATCGGCAGCGGCTTGCCGTCGACCGTGATCCTGTCCTTTTCGGTCACCGTCACGGCGGGCGTCGCGAGAACCTTGCTGTTCAGGCTCACCCGCCCGTCCTCGATCCAGCGTTCCGCCTCGCGGCGCGAGCACAGGCCGGCGCGCGCCATCACCTTGGCGATACGCTCGCCCTTGCCGTCCGGCTCGCCGTCGGCTTGTTTTTTCGATCGGGAGGGGCCACTCATGGCGGTCTCATATCAGCCCGCGGACGGGTAGGCGAGAGGGAAGAGCCGGGTCATGACGGGTAAGGGATTCATGGATCGGGCGCTGGAAGAGGCGCGCGCCGCCGGTGCCCGCGGCGAAGTGCCCGTCGGCGCCGTTCTCGTGCTAGGCGATACGGTGCTTGCGGCGGCAGGCAACCGGATGCGCGAAGCCGCCGACCCGAGCGCCCATGCCGAAATGCTGGCGATCCGTCAGGCCACGGCGCAGCTCGGCTCGGAACGCCTGACCGGCTGCGACCTTTATGTCACGCTGGAGCCCTGCACCATGTGCGCGGCGGCCATCTCGTTCGCCCGCATTCGGCGGCTCTACTACGGCGCGGCCGACGAGAAGGGCGGGGCGGTGGAGCACGGCGTGCGGTTCTACGCGGCCGCCACCTGCCATCACGCTCCGGAAGTCTATTCGGGGATCGGCGAGCGCGAGAGCGCCGCCCTGCTCAAAGCGTTCTTTGCTGAACGCCGTTTTCAATCGGATGGCGATGCCGGGTGATCCGGGCGCGCTCGGCCGGCTCCCGGTCGAACAGTTCTTCCGCCTCGATGGCCAGTTCCAGCCGGCGCTTGAAATCGTCCTTGATCGCCTCGTTGTTCTCCAGGATCTGCTTCGTCTTGAAGAAATCGAGCACGAACACGCCGTTGGTGTCCGGCTGCACGAGGATGTCGGGCTGATGCCACTTCATCTTCTCCGCCATGATCGCCTGCATGGATATCTGCGCGGCGCCGACCACCACTTCCAGCAATGACGGATAATGGTCCGGCTCGCCGATCGGCCCGCCGGCCACGTCGCTCGCCACCACCAGATCGTGGTCAGACACATGGTCGAAAGGCAGGGGATTGAATGCGCCGCCGTCGATCTGCATCCGGCCGTGCACGGGCACCGGCTTGAATACCGAGGGGATCGCGATCGATGCCGCGATTGCCGGCCTGAGCGGCCCGGTGTCGATAACGGTCTCGCACCAGCCGTAGAAATCGCAGGCCACGACCTTCAGCGGGATCTTCAGGCCCTCGAACGTGTCGGGCAGCGTTTCGATGCCGGGTACGAAGGATTCCAGTACGATTTCCGGATCGAACTGGGTCTGCAGGAAGCGGCCGCGGATGAGGTCGGTGAACTGAACCGGTCTCGCCCGCCACAATTTCGCCAGCACGGCGCGGCGCTGCGAATAGAATTCTACAGCCCGTTCGCGGATCTCCTTGCCGGACATTCCGGAGGCGTAGGCCGCGCCCATGATGGCGCCGATAGACGTGCCGGAAATGGCGGCCGGCTTGAGGCCGAGGTCGTCGAAGACCTCCAGTACGACGATGTGGGCTATTCCGCGGGCACCGCCGCCGCCCAGGGCCAGACCGATCGACTTGTCCACAGCCATTCCTGAACTCCGTTCAACGCATCCTAAAATGGTGCGTCGCCGCCCGAATACAAGGCGGATTTGCGGTGATCATACGGCTGTTCGATAAAATTTGAGGTAAAATGAGTTCGCGAAACTGTAATCTTTGATCACGTGGTTAACGGGTTGGCGTACGACCAATTGCCCGCCAGCCGATGTCGCGCCGGCAGAAGCCGTCCGGCCAGTCGATCATGTCGACCGAGCGGTAGGCGCGCGCCTGCGCCTCCTCGATCGACGCACCGATCGCGGTGACGTTGAGCACCCGCCCGCCATTGGCGAGCAGCCTGTCGCCGTCGCGCGCGGTGCCGGCATGGAAGACCTTGACCCCCTCGACCGCCTCCGCCGCCGCCAGGTTTTTGATCTCCGTGCCCTTCTCGTAGCCCTCGGGATAACCTTTCGCCGCCATCACGACCGTCAGCGCCGCCTCGTCGCGCCAGCGCACGCTCATCTGGTCGAGCAAGCCGTCTGCGGCCGCCTTGAGCAGCAGCAGCAGGTCGTCCTTCAGCCGCATCATCAGCACCTGGCATTCCGGATCGCCGAAGCGGACATTGTATTCGATAAGTTCAGGCCCGCGATCGGTGATCATCAGTCCGGCATAGAGCACGCCGCGAAACGGCGTGCCGCGCGCGGTAAGGGCAGCGACTGTCGGCTCGACGATCTCTCTCATCGTGCGGGCGATCATCTCGTCCGTCATCACCGGCGCCGGGGAATAGGCGCCCATGCCCCCGGTATTGGGGCCCTCGTCCCCGTCGAAGGCCGGCTTGTGATCCTGCGCCGTGGCGAGCGGCAACACGGTCTTGCCGTCGCAGATGGCGAAGAAGCTCGCCTCCTCGCCCTCCAGGTACTCCTCGATCACCACGGAGGAACCAGCTTCGCCGAACGCGCCGCCGAAGATCATCTCGATGGCGTCGATGGCGTCCATGATCGTCTCGGCGATGATGACGCCCTTGCCGGCGGCCAGCCCGTCCGCCTTGATGACGATCGGCATTTCGCATTCTTCCAGGTAGGCACAGGCCTCCAACTGGTCGGTGAAGGTCTCGAAGCCGGCTGTCGGTATGCCGGCCTCGCGGCAGAGCGCCTTGGTAAAGCCCTTGGAGCCTTCGAGTTGCGCGGCCGCGGCCGACGGTCCGAAAGCCTTGATGCCGGCGCCTGCCAGCGCATCCGCGAGGCCGGCGACGAGCGGCGCTTCCGGGCCGATGACGACGAGATCGACGGCCTTTTCGCGGCAGAAGGCAATCACGGCGTCGTGGTCGTCGACGTCGAGCGGCACGCATTCCGCTTCCGTGCAGATGCCGCCATTGCCGGGCGCGGCATAGAGGGTCGTCAGCATCGGCGAGGCCGCCAGCGCCCAGGCCAGCGCATGTTCCCGGCCGCCGGAGCCGATCAGCAGTACGTTCATGCGTTCATCCGTCTTCCGTCTGCGAGGCAGGGCATATCACGCACGGCAAGGAGTCGGAAGCGGCGGCGGCGGGGTTTTCAACGGATGCGCACCGGCTTGACGTTTGACGGCCGAGGCGTGACATCATCCCTTTGATGATGCAGCCTTCGCAGACAACGCTTCCCGACGCCGCCAGCCGCAACTGGCTCGACCGCTTCGCGCCGGACTGGCTGAAGCCCTATGGCCGGCTTGCGCGCTGGGACCGGCCGATCGGCTGGTGGCTGCTTCTGCTGCCATGCTGGTGGGCGAGCGCGCTGGCGACGATCGCGCTCGGCGAACGTGTTCCCGACCTCTGGCATCTGCTGCTGTTCATGATAGGCGCGATCGCCATGCGCGGCGCCGGCTGCACCTACAACGATATTGTCGACGAGGACATCGACGCGAAGGTGGAGCGCACCGCCGCCCGGCCGATCCCTTCAGGCGCGGTGAGCCGCCGCCAGGCGGCGGTCTTCCTCGTCCTCCAGGCGCTGGCCGGCCTCGCCGTCCTTGTCCAGTTCAACGCTTACACGATCTGGCTCGGCATTGCGTCGCTGGCGGTGGTCGCGGTCTACCCGTTCATGAAGCGGGTCACGAGCTGGCCGCAATTCGTTTTGGGGCTTGCCTTTTCCTGGGGCGCGCTGGTCGGCTGGACAGCGGAGACGGGTTCGCTCGCGGCCGCGTCGCTGCTGCTCTACGCCGCCAGCATCGTCTGGACGATCGGCTACGACACGATCTACGCACACCAGGACAAGGAGGACGACGCGATCATCGGCGTGCGCTCCACCGCATTGCTGTTCGGCGAGCGAACGAAATCCATGTTGGTGCTGTTCTTCGGAGCGACACTGGTGCTGCTCACGGCCGCCATCGTCCAGGCTGGCGGCGGCGTCGTCGCCTTTGCGGGACTGCTGATCGCCGGCCTTCACATGGCCTGGCAGGTCGTCACGCTCGACATCGACGATCCCGACAATTGCCTGGATCGGTTCCGAGCCAACCGGACCACCGGATTGATCGTCTTTGTCGGCCTGCTGCTGGAGGCGGCGAGCCTCTGAAGGCTCGGATGTCAGTCGCGGGCGATGATCTCGCGCCGGGCATAGGGCTTCGCCCTGCGTGCGCGGCCGGCCTTGCGGCGGGCCAGGAAACGCGGCCGGCGGCGCATCGCCATACTGGCGCGCCGGTCAAGGCCGTCGCGGACAGTCAAGCCGCCCAGCCTGTATTCGTCGGCTGCAACCTCTCCGTCGCGCGAAACGGTCATGGCCGGAAGCCGAAGCAGCCGGGCCAGGTCGTCGCGCAGGTCCATGGCCTTGCCGAGGTTCGGCAGGCCGTCGATGATCATAGTCAGTCCCGGATCGCGGTTCTCCAGCCGCACGCTGTAGTCGGTCTCGCCGACGACCAGCGCGACGCCTTCGTAGAAGGCCGCGGGGATGGTGATGGTGCAGGTCAGGTTTGCGACCATGCGTTCGATGACCAGGGTCTTCTGGTCGAACGAGAGCTCGCATGCCTCGCCGTCGCCGGTGACGACGTGGTAGCTGGCGTCGTTTGCAGCGGCCGCCAACGCCACATCGGTTGCAGAAGTGTCGGAACCGCCCGATATCATGACAGAATGGTCCATCCCGTTTCTGTCCCCGAATTGGCCGCCTGCATGGTCTGCAGGACGGGCATTTACCCCGTTGAAGGCGGAAGGCCCGCCGATCGGCCAAAATTACCGGCATCGGCTCGGGACGGGCTTAACGGGCATGGTTAAATATCGGTGCATTGGAATTACGGTAAGGAAAGTCTAAACGCTATGCGCCAGTCCCCGAATCCCCGGAATCGCGACATGACGCCTTCTCACGCCGACGATCTCGATCTGTTGCAAGGCGCCGCGCTGCAGGCCGGACGCCTGGCCATGGGTTTCTTCGGCAAGGATCCCGAGACCTGGAACAAGCAGGGCGGCTCGCCGGTGACCGAGGCGGACATGGCGGTCGACGATTTCCTACGCGGCTCGCTGCTGGAAGCCCGGCCGGACTACGGCTGGTTGTCCGAAGAGACCGCTGATACGGCGGACCGGCTCGATAGGGCCCGCGTCTTCGTCGTCGACCCGATCGACGGCACCCGCGGCTTCATCCGCGGCGACGAGCGCTGGTGCATCAGTATCGCCGTCGTCGAGGACGGCCGGCCCGTCGCGGCCGCCCTGATGGTGCCAGTGCAGGACAGGCTGCTGACCGCGCGCCTCGGCGGCGGCGCCTGGTGCGGCGACAGGCGGATTATCGCCACCGAAACAGGATATGGCGTCGACATGCGGGTCGCCGGACCGCAAAGCTGGCTCGACGGCAAGAGTTTCACCAATATCCGCGGCCGCGGCGTCGACCATGCGCCCTCGCTTGCCTACAGGTTCGCCCAGGTCGCCCTCGGCGAAACCGACGCCGCGTTCTCCAAGCCGCGCTCCCATGACTGGGACCTTGCCGCCTGCGATCTTCTGGTGCACGAGGCCGGCGGGCGTTTAACGGATTTGCAGGATCGCGTTCCGCAGTATAATCGCCGTGACCTGCAACACGGGATTCTGGTCGCGGCGAACGCCAGGATCCAGCCGCGTCTGGTTGGCGAACTGGCCAGGGCCGCAGACTGAAACTGGCTGTAGCAGACCGAATCAGTCTGACTGGTCACATGCAACTCGAGCACGGACGGATGAACAGTATGGCGGAAGAGAAGGCCGGTACCGGTGAACAGCTGCTCCATCTCGTCTTCGGCGGCGAACTGGACAAGCTCGACAAGATCCGTTTCACGGATCTCGATGCGCTGGACATTGTCGGCATCTATCCGAACTACGCCGAAGCCTACAAGGCGTGGAAGGAGAAGGCGCAGATGACCGTCGACAACGCCCAGATGCGCTATTTCATCGTCCACATGCACCGTCTCCTCGACCCCGAGACCGACGACAAGCACTGATCCGGGAAAGGCTGGCAGACTGCAGACTATGGGCAAGCGCAACAGACCGAATGAACTTCCGCGCACCGGCACGCCGGTGGAGCGAACGGGCGAAGCCATACCCTGGGACGACGAACGTGCCGGCAATGTCTCGACGACGCCCGTGGTGAAGCGGCTCGTGCGCGAATTCATCGCGCCGCACTGGCGCGTCCTCGCCGTCGGACTTGCCGCAATGACCTTCGTGGCCGCG
>DATHRP010000707.1:0-10245 GCA_035465195.1 Afifellaceae bacterium
CACTTCCACTACGTGCTGTCGCTCGGCGCCGTGTTCGCCATCTTCGCCGGCTGGTACTACTGGTTCCCCAAGATGACCGGCTACATGTACAATTCCGTGCTGGCGAAGACGCACTTCTGGATGACCTTCATCGGCGTCAACCTGATCTTCTTCCCGCAGCATTTCCTCGGCCTGGCCGGTATGCCGCGCCGCTACATCGACTATCCCGACGCTTTTGCCGGCTGGAACGCGATCTCCTCGTGGGGCGCCTACCTCTCGGCGCTCGGCGTGGTGGTCTTCCTGATGGGCGTCATCGAGGCCTTCTCCAGGAAGCGTGTCGCCGGCGAGAATCCGTGGGGCGAAGGTGCGACCACACTGGAATGGCAGCTGCCGTCGCCGCCGCCGTTCCACCAGTGGGAAGAGTTGCCGCGGGTCAAGTGATCTCCGGCATCGGCCGCAATTGCCGCCGCCGCTCCCTGTGAGAGCGGCGGGGCTTTTACCCGGGGGCTTCAGCCCGGCGGGACTGTTCGAGCCTGTGTGACATGAGCCTGACCGAAGAGACTTTCCAGACAAGCCGAAGCGACCTCGTGTCGAACGCGGACGTTGTCGATTTCTGGCAGCTCCTGAAGCCGCGGGTCATGTCGCTCGTCGTGTTCACCGGCCTCGTCGGCATGGTGCTGGCGCCGGGTACGCTGCACCCGGTTCTGGCGGCCGTTGCGCTCCTGTGCATCGCCGTTGGCGCCGGCGCGTCCGGGGCTCTCAACATGTGGTACGACGCTGATATCGACGCCGTAATGCGCCGGACAGCAAGGCGGCCGGTTCCGGCCGGCCGCGTTCTGCCGGGCGAGGCGCTGGCGTTCGGCCTGTCGCTGTCGGCATTCTCCGTCGCGATCCTGGGCATCGCGGTCAACTGGCTGGCCGCCGGCCTGCTCGCCTTCACGATCTTCTTCTACGTCGCCGTCTACACGATGTGGCTGAAGCGCTGGACCGCGCAGAACATCGTCATCGGCGGCGCGGCCGGCGCGCTGCCGCCGGTCATTGGCTGGGCGTCGGTGACGGGCGGCGTATCCCTTGAGCCGCTCGTCCTGTTCATGATCATCTTCCTTTGGACGCCGCCGCATTTCTGGGCGCTCGCCCTGTTCCGCCGCGAGGATTATGCTCGCGCCGGCGTGCCGATGATGCCCAACATTGCCGGCGACGCCTCGACCCGGAACCAGATCGTGCTCTACGCGATCGCGATCGCTCCGGTTGCCATCGCGCCCTGGTTTTTCGGTTTCGCTGGTCCCGTCTACGGCATCGTTTCGGCGCTGCTGAGCCTGGAATTCATCAGGCGGGCCGTGAAGCTTCGCAGCCTGGGTGACGCCGACAATTACCGGGCCGCAAAATCGCTTTTCGGCTTCTCGATCCTGTATCTGTTCCTGCTTTTCGCCGTGCTTCTGGTTGAAGCCCTGGCGGTGCGGATCGTCGGAGCGTAGTGATGGCCGACGAACTGATCCGGCTCACGGATGAGGAACAGAAGCGCCGCAGGCGCAGGTCCGTCGCGCTCGGCCTGATCCTGGCCGGTCTCGTCCTGTTGTTCTATCTCGTGACCATCATCAAGCTCGGCCCTGGCGTCGTCGACCGGCCGCTTTAGGGACTGATCCGATGACCGGGACTCGACAGAAGGACGTGAAGTCGAATAAACAAGCCAACCGGCGCATTGCCGTTTCGCTTCTTGGCGTGGTTGCGATCATGGTCGGCCTCGCCTACGCGTCCGTGCCGCTTTACGACATGTTCTGCCGTGTCACCGGCTATGGCGGCACGACGCAGCGGGCGGAAGCGGAAAGCCAGCGCGTGATCGACCGCGAGGTGATCGTCCGTTTCGACGCCAATGTCGCCGGCCTGCCCTGGTCCTTCCGACCCGAGAGTCCCGAGTTTCGCCTGAAGGTCGGTGCGATGGGCGAGATCGCCTATCTCGCCGTCAACCGTTCCGGCAAGGCGACGGCCGGCACCGCGACGTTCAATGTGACGCCGGCCGCCGCCGGCGCCTATTTCAACAAGATCGAATGCTTCTGCTTCACCAGCCAGGAACTGGGGCCGGGCGAGCGGGTGTCGATGCCGGTCCGCTTCTTTGTCGATCCGGCCATGGACGAGGACAAGGATCTCGATACGGTCCGCACGATCACCCTGTCCTATACCTTCTATCCGGATGCGAAGGCGGGACAACCGGTCGCGCTGTCCGGGCGGGACGAAGCGGGTAAAAAACTGTAGACAGAGATCGAAGACCTCGTAATAGGTGACGCAGCGAGGCGGGGATTGAAGAGGGAACAATGGCTGAAGCGCACGCACAGAACCACGATTACCATCTGGTCGATCCGAGCCCGTGGCCGGTAATCGGCGCAGTTTCCGCGCTGGCGCTTGCGATCGGCGTCATTCTCTCCATGCACGGCATTACCAGCTACTGGGCGACGCTGCCGGGCATTCTCGGCGTCATCTACACCATGTACGCCTGGTGGGCCGACATTATCAGGGAGGCCCATACCGGTCACCATACGCGCGTCGTGCAACTCCATCTGCGGTACGGCATGATCCTGTTCATTGCCTCCGAGGTGATGTTCTTCGTCGCCTGGTTCTGGGCATTCTTCGATGCGAGCCTGTTCGTCGGCGAAGCCCAACAGGTGGCCCGCGTTGAGGCGACCGGCGGCCACTGGCCTCCGACGGGCGTCGAAGCCTTCGATCCGTGGCATCTGCCGCTGCTCAATACGCTGATCCTGCTGACGTCCGGCACCACGGTGACCTGGGCGCACCACGCTTTGCTGAATGGCGACCGCCAGGGGCTGAAGTGGGGCCTCGTGCTGACGATCCTGCTCGGAGCGTTGTTCACCTCCGTGCAGGCCTATGAATACAGCCACGCGGCGTTCGCCTTCTCCGGCAACATCTACGGCGCGACCTTCTTCATGGCGACCGGCTTCCACGGCTTCCACGTGCTGGTCGGAACGATCTTCCTGATCGTCTGCCTGGTCCGCGCCGTGAAGGGGCATTTCACGCCGCAGCAGCATTTCGGCTTCGAGGCCGCAGCCTGGTACTGGCATTTCGTCGACGTGGTTTGGCTGTTCCTGTTCTTCTGCATCTACGTCTGGGGTACCGGCAGCGCGGCGACCTACTGACGCACGATTGCGGAAACTGGTGGAGGCCGGAAACCTGCCGGCCTGGCGCTTCGGCATCCGGTGATGGCCGGCTGCCGGCAGAAATGAGCGAAAAGCAATGAGCGAGGACAGGGCGGACTATCCGCCCCAGGATCCGGTTCGAACCGGACTGAGCGGCCGTTGCCCGCGTTGCGGGCAGGGACGCATGTTCAATGGCCTGCTGACGCTGAACGAACGCTGCGCGAATTGCGGACTGAGCTACGACTTCGCCGATTCGGCGGACGGGCCAGCGGTATTCGCCATCCTGTTCGTCGGGTTCGCGGTGGCCGGCGCGGCGCTATTGTTCGAACTCGCCTACGAGCCGCCGATCTGGCTTCACTTCGTTCTCTGGCTTCCGCTGATCCTCATCCTTTCCCTGGCCATCCTCCGGCCGCTGAAGGGGCTCGCCGTGGCCCTGCAATATGTCAACCGTGCCAGGGAAGGCGAAATTGACCGCGGTTGACGGCCGGATCCGTCCGGCGACAATCCTAGCGGCCTGTCTCGTCCTGAGTGCATTTGCCGTCCTGGTTTCGCTCGGCAACTGGCAGGTAAGGCGGCTTGCCTGGAAGGAGGACCTGATTGCCCGGGTCGCCGAGCGTATTGCATCGCCGCCGCTGGATATGAGAGGACCGTTACTCGCAGTCACGGACCTTGCGGACTTTGCGGCGGCGAACGAATATCGCCCGGTGACGGTCGAAGGCGAATACCGCGACGATGCGACGGTCCATGTCTTCACCTCGTTGTCGGATGCGAAAGGGCCACTTCAGGGGCCGGGCTACTGGATATTCACGCCATTCGTGACACGCTCCGGCGCGACCCTTTTCATCAATCGCGGCTTCGTGCCGTTCGACCGGCTTACCGACGCACCGCCGGCGCCGGCCGGCAGCACAACCGTGTCGGGTCCGCTGCGGCTTCCGGAGACGGGGAATTTCATGACGCCCGAGCCTGACCTCGCCGAACGCGTCTGGTACATCCGCGATGCGCAATCGATCGCCGAAGCCATCGGACTGGACGGAATGGTCATGCCGTTCTTCATCGACGCCGATGCTGCGTCCACGCCGCCAGGCGGCCTGCCCCAGGCCGGCGAGACGCGGACGCGGTTCGCCAACAGCCACCTGCAATACGCCATCACCTGGTACGGCCTGGCGGCCGCCTTGGCCGGAGTCGTGGGCGTATACCTCTTCAAGCGGCAAAAGGGCCCGGTGGCTTGACGGCGGCCGTGGTCAGACACTAACTGCCGGTCATGAGTGAAAAGCCCGAACTCCGACTGTACCTGTGCGCGCCGCGCGGCTTCTGCGCCGGCGTGGACCGGGCCATCCAGATCGTCGAGGAGGCGCTGAAGCGCTACGGCCCGCCGGTCTATGTCCGGCACGAGATCGTCCACAACAAATACGTCGTGGAAGGCCTGCGCCGGAAGGGCGCCGTCTTCGTCAGTGAGGTGGCCGATATTCCGGATACCACCCAGCCGGTCATTTTCTCCGCTCACGGCGTTGCAAAACGTGTGCCCGCGGAAGCCGAGGCGCGCAACTTGTTCTACCTCGACGCCACCTGTCCGCTGGTCTCCAAGGTCCACAAGGAAGCCATGCTGCACCACAAGCGCGGCCGCGACATCGTGCTGGTCGGCCACGCCGGTCATCCGGAGGTGGAGGGCACGATGGGCCAGCTGCCGGACGGCGCGGTCACGCTGATCGAAACCGTGGCGGACGCCAGGGCCTTTTCGCCGCGCGATCCCGGCAACCTGGCCTGGATCACCCAGACCACGCTGTCCGTCGACGATACCGCCGAGATCGTCGACGTGCTGAGCGAGCGGTTCCCGGCGATCGTGGCGCCGCACAAGGACGATATCTGCTACGCCACCACCAACCGCCAGCAGGCGGTCAAGGCCGTGGCGCCCAAGGTGGATCGGATGATCGTCGTCGGCGCGCCCAATTCGTCGAACACCCGCCGGCTCTGCGAAGTGGCCGAACGCGCCGGCTGTCCGCGCGCCGATCTCGTCCAGCGCGCGGCCGATCTTGACTGGGATTCGTTCGGCGGTGTCGCGGCTGTCGGTGTGACGGCCGGCGCGTCCGCTCCGGAAGTCCTGGTCGAAGAGGTTATCGACGCCTTTGCCGGGCGATACGATCTGAGCGTGGAGATCGTGTCGACCGCCGACGAGGACGTCACCTTCATGCTGCCGCGGGCGCTGCGCGAAACGGCGGCCTGAAATGGCGGTCTATACCGAGGTCGGCGAATCCGAGCTTGAGGATTTCCTCTCCGAATTCGATCTCGGCGCCCTTCTGTCGTGCAAGGGTATCGCCGAAGGGGTGGAGAACTCCAATTTCCTGCTCCACACCGAATCCGGCTTCTACATTCTGACGCTCTATGAAAGGCGTGTCGCCGAGGCCGACCTGCCGTTCTTTCTCGGCCTCATGGAGCACCTGCACAACAAGGGCATTTCCTGTCCGCTGCCGGTGGCCGCGCGCGACGGCAATGCGCTGCGGCGGCTGGCCGGCCGGCCGGCGGCGATCATCACCTTCCTGGACGGCATTTCGGTGCGCCGTGCCAGGGTCGAGCATTGCGCCGAACTTGGAAAGGCCTTGGCCGCCATGCACATGGCCGGCCGCGATTTCGCCATCCGCCGCGAAAACGCCTTGTCGTGCGCAGGCTGGCGGCCGCTGTTCGAGACCAGCCGGGCGGGCGCGGACGGCGTCGAGGCCGGATTGGCCGACTTCATCGGCGCGGAACTCGATTTCCTGGAATCCGCCTGGCCGGACGACCTGCCGGACGGCGTCATCCATGCCGACCTGTTCCCCGACAATGTGTTCTTCCTGAAGGACCGGCTGTCCGGCCTGATCGACTTCTATTTCGCCTGCAACGACCAGCTTGCATACGATCTCGCCATCTGCCTCAACGCCTGGTGCTTCGAGCCCGACAACAGCTTCAACATCACCAAGGCGAAGGCGCTGATTCAGAATTACGAGACCGTGCGCCCGCTCTCCGGCGACGAGCGCCAGGCGCTGCCGGTGCTTGCCCGCGGCGCGGCCATGCGGTTCTTCGTGACCAGGCTGCATGACTGGCTGAGCGTGCCGGAAGGCGCGCTGGTGACGCCGAAGGACCCGCTGGAATATGTCCGTCGGCTGCGGTTCCACCAGCGGGTCGGCGGGCCCGAGGGCTACGGGATCGGCCTGTGATGGCGGACGAGACCCGCGTCATCATCCACACCGACGGCGCCTGTTCCGGCAATCCCGGGCCGGGCGGCTGGGGCGCCATCCTGGAATATCGCGGCGTGGAAAAGGAGCTCTACGGCGGCGAGCCGGAGACGACCAACAACCGCATGGAATTGACGGCGGCGATCGAGGCGCTGGCGGCGCTCAAACGGCCGTCCGACGTCGAGCTCCATACCGATTCCAAATATCTGCGCGACGGCATCACCCAGTGGATTCACAACTGGAAGCGCAACGGCTGGAAAACGGCCGCAAAGAAGCCGGTGAAGAACGCCGACCTGTGGCAGCGGCTCGACGAATTGCTCGCCGGCCACAGGATCGAATGGCACTGGGTCAAGGGCCACGCCGGCCACGACCTGAACGAGCGGGCCGACGAACTGGCCCGCATGGGCATGGCGCCGTTCCAGGATTGAGGATCGGCGGCCGGCTCCCGGCCGCGGCTCAGCCGAGCTCTTCCAGTATCCGCGCCGCGCCCGTCGCCGTGGCTTCCGACGGCGCGTCCTCCACTTCCATGGACTTGATCACACCGTCCTCGACGATCATCGAGAAGCGCTTGAGCCGGCTGCCCTGGCCGACGCTGGTCCGGTCAATGTCGAGGCCCGCGGCCTTGGCGAACTCGGCGACGCCGTCGGACAGGAAGGTGATCCGGCCCTTGCCGCGGGTGTGCTCGGCCCAGGCATTGAGCACGAAGACGTCGTTGACCGAAACCACGGCGATCTCGTCGACGCCCTTGTCCAGGATCGCGTCGCGGTGCTCGAGGAAGCCGGGCAGGTGGTTGTTGGTGCAGGTGGGCGTGAATGCCCCGGGCACGCCGAAGAGGACGACCTTCCGTCCGCCGAAGATCTCGGACGTTGTCTTCTTTTCAAGGCCGTCCGGTCCCATGATGAAGAAAGTTGTCTCCGGCAGCCTGTCGCCCACTGAAACTGTCATGAAACACTCCTGGAATTGAAGCCGATCGTGACCGGAACATAGCGGAGCGTGGCCGGCGGTCGAGTCTATTTCTTGTCGATCACGACATCTTCCGCCATCACGCCGCGATCTCCCGATACCAGCAGAAAATCGAGCGCGCCGTCCAGTTCGGAGCCTTGCGGGACCCCCTTCAGCGAAAGCCGGAACGAGGCGGTGCCGCGGCCGCGTGCGCTGACCTCCGGCTGGCCGATGAACCAGTTCTCCGGTCCTTCGGCGAACAGGTCGGCTGCACCGCCTTCCGGCACGATGGCTTCGATCGCCAGCGCGTCGCCGTCGCGTTCCACCGAGGTGATCCGGAAATCGTCGCTTGGCGCCTGTGGCAGCCTGGCCTTGAACTCGGCGATGGCGACACGGGCCAGCGGGTCGGGCTTGTCGCCCGGTGCGAGCGCGGTTTCTGCCTCCGCCTTGACGGGAATGCAGACCTCCGCGCAGGCCCCGTAGAACAGGCCGAGCGAGACCTCGACCGGCTTCGCCGGATCCTCGGGGCGAACCGTCAGCGGAAACACCACGCGGTCGGTATAGACGACGGAGACCGACTGCCCGTCATCGTAGCGCTCGGGCACCGGATAGTGGACCTCGATGCCGGCGACGTTCCGCGAGCCCGAAAAGTCGAACAGCGGCGGCACGCCGGCGTCGCCGGGAACGCGCCAGTAGGTATGCCATCCCGGAGCGAGCTGGATTTCCACGCCGCCGTCGATTGCCCCGCCCTCGGCCGGGCTGAGCAGCAGGCGGACGCGGGAATAATCCGCTTCCGACCAGTCGGAGCGGCCTTGTGCCGCCATGCCTGCGCCGGTCAGGAGTGCGAGGGCCGCGGCGATTGCGGTGATGGGTGGAATCCGGACTTTCATGGTACGCGATATAGCCGGAAATTACTGAATTTTGTAAAATCCGGTCTACAAGATGTTTCATATTTGCGTGATTTGCCGCGATTTTCGATGGCGGCGCAGGCTCAGCAACGGCGTGACAATCCGGCGTTCAGAGCCTAATCTTGGGCCATGGCCAAGAGCAGCGACATTCCGACCACGCTTGACGGTCAGATGCTGATCGCCATGCCCGGCATGGCCGATACGCGATTTGCCCGCAGCCTCGTCTTTATGTGCGCGCACAGTCCCGACGAGGGCGCGATGGGCATCGTCGTCAACCAGCCTGAGCCGGACCTCAGCATGCGCGATCTGCTGGTCCAGCTCGGTATCGTCGAGGACGTCGCCTCCAGCAATATCGCCGCCCGGGTCGACGAGATCCGCGTCCATCGCGGCGGCCCGGTGGAATCGGGCCGCGGCTTCGTCCTGCACTCCGCCGATTTCATGCTGAACGACGCCAGCCTGACGGTCGGCCGGAACATCGTGCTGACATCGACGCTGGAAATCCTTCGCGCCATCGCAACCGGCGGCGGTCCGCGAGAGGCAATCTTCGCCCTTGGCTATGCCGGATGGGCGCCCGGCCAGCTTGAATCGGAGCTCGGCGCCAACGGCTGGCTCACGGTCCCGGCCGACGAGGCGATCCTGTTCGACGACAATATCGACACCAAGTACGAGCGCGCGCTCGCCAAGCTCGGCGTCGATCCGGCAATGCTGTCGAGCGACGCCGGCCACGCCTGAGCGACCTGCCGCCGTCACGGGCGCCGGAACCGCGCCTCGGCCGGATCAGACTTCGATCAATTCGCAGTGCCCGAAACCCTTCCGATAGTCGAGCAGCGAGATGAATTGCGGGTCGATCCTGAACAAAGCGAGTTCGTCCGATGCCGTATCGGCGGGAATATAGTCGGCAATCTCGGGAAACTTGGCGAACATCATGCCGCCGATCCGCTCCTGCTCGACGGGGTCGGTGACCGGTGTTGCAAGACCGGCGACCGACAGGCCCTCGATCTCGCTCCAGTCGGAATAGTCCCGGTTGATCGTCAGCGACACCCTGTTGTTGCTGGCGATGTTCTTCGCCTTCTGGGAGTTGGCCGCTGTTCCGAAATAGATCGTCATCCCGTCGTTGACATAGCTGACCGTCGTCGCCTGCGGGTAACCGTCGTGACGCACGGTGGCGATTGTCATGTCGTCGACATCGTCGATGATGGAGACGATCTGTCTGCGCTTGCTCTCGTCCATTGCGGGACCCTCCGCAAATTGCCTGTGGATCGCGGGACGATAGCCGGAAGGCCGTTGCGCCGGCTTGATGGCAATCAATCGGGGGGTAAACCCGACCTAGCTCGCTTCGGAAAGCGGAACGGCCTGCCTGAGCAGCCGCTGCACCTCCTGGCCGCTCATCGGCTTGCCGAACAGGTAGCCCTGCGCCATTTCGCAGCCGATCTGTTGCAGTTCCAGCGTGTCGGCATCGGATTCGACGCCCTCGGCGATCACCTCCATGCCGAGATCGTGGGCCAGGCCGATGATGGAGCGCAGGATGATCGGCCGTGCGGACGAGCCGTTCGGATGCACGAAGGTGCGGTCGACTTTCAGCGTGTCGAACGGGAAGCGCTGCAGGTAGGAGAGGGCGGAATAGCCGGTTCCGAAATCGTCGAGCGCGAGGCCGACGCCGAGATCGCGGATCTTGCCGAGCATCTGGGCGGAGAATTCCGGGTTGGCCATGACCAGCGATTCGGTGATCTCCAGCTTCAGGGTTTCCGGTGCGATGCCGGAGCGGGCGAGGACCGACTTGACGTCGTTGATCAGGTCGTGCCGCAGGATCTGCCGGCTCGAGACATTGACGGACACGAAGGGGATGATGTCGTGCTGGCTCTGCGTCTGCCAGGACGCCAGTTCCTTCGCCGCCTGTTCCATGGCGAACAGGCCGAGTTGCACGATCATCCCGTTCTCCTCCGCCACCGGGATGAAATCGTTCGGCGGGATGCGGCCGCGCTGCGGATGGTTCCAGCGCATCAGGGCCTCGTAGCCGGCGATCGTCTCGTCGGAAAGCCTGACGATCGGCTGGTAAAGGAGATC
>DATHRP010000708.1:0-3433 GCA_035465195.1 Afifellaceae bacterium
TTGACCGCAGTGATCACGCCCTCGGCGATCACGTCGCAGCGCATGATGCCGCCGAAAATGTTGACGAGAATGCCCTTCACGTTCGGATCAGAGGTGATGATCTTGAAAGCTGCCGTCACCTTATCCGCTGTCGCCCCACCGCCGACGTCGAGGAAGTTCGCCGGCTCCGCGCCGTAGAGCTTGATGATGTCCATCGTCGCCATGGCAAGACCCGCGCCGTTGACCATGCAGCCAATCGTGCCGTCCAGAGCGATATAGGAGAGATCGTATTTCGAGGCTTCGAGTTCCTTCTCGTCCTCTTCCGTCTCGTCGCGCAGCTCCATGATGTCCGGATGCCGCGCAATGGCATTGGAGTCGATGCCGACCTTGGCATCGAGGCAGACAAGCTTTTCGTCCTCTGTCAGGATCAGCGGATTGATTTCCAGAAGGCTCATGTCCTTGCCGAGGAAAGCCCTGTAGAGGTTCGCGCCCAGCTTTCCGGCCTGCTTGGCGGCATCGCCGGAGAGCTCCAGCGCATCGGCGATCCGCCGGCCGTGATGCGGCATGAAGCCGGTCGCCGGGTCGACCGAGAACGTCACGATCTTTTCCGGTGTCTCGGCCGCCACTTCCTCGATGTTCATGCCCCCTTCGGTCGAGACCACGAACGCCACCTGGGCGGTCTCGCGGTCAACCAGCAGGGAAAGGTAGAACTCCTTGGCAATATTGGCGCCGTCCTCGATGTAGAGCCGGTTCACCTTCTTGCCGTCCGGTCCGGTCTGGTGCGTTACCAGGGTCGAGCCCAGCATTTCCAAAGCGAACGCCTTGACCTCGTCGATCGACTTTGCCAGCCGGACACCGCCACCGGCATCAGGACCCAGTTCCTTGAACCGGCCCTTGCCGCGGCCGCCGGCGTGGATCTGGGATTTCACAACCCAGACAGGGCCGCCAAGCACTTCCGCCGCCTTGACGGCCTCCTCGGCACTGAAGGCCGGATGACCGGCGGAGACAGGAGCGCCAAACTCCTTGATCACCGCCTTGGCCTGATATTCGTGAATGTTCATCTAAACTCCCCGGACAGTACCTTGTTTTGGCCGGCTTGACGGGTCCGCCCGTCAGCCAAGGGCCGGCTGTATGGATTTGCAGGCTTCCAGAAGACCCTGCACGGCCTCTACCGAATGGTCGAACATCGCCTGTTCGGAGCGGTCGAGGTCGATCTGGATGACCCGTTCGATACCGCCGGCGCCGATGATCGTGGGAACGCCGACATAGAGACCGTCGACACCGTACTCGCCCTTCAGCCAGGCGGCGCAGGGCAATACCCGCTTCTTGTCCTTCAGGTAGCTTTCCGCCATCGCGATGGCCGAGGCAGCGGGCGCGTAGAAGGCGGAACCGGTCTTCAGCAGGCCGACGATTTCGGCGCCGCCGTCGCGGGTGCGCTGGACGATCTCGTCGAGGCGACCCTTGGTGATCCAGCCCATCTTGATCAGGTCGGGCAACGGAATGCCGGCGACCGTGGAATAGCGGATCAGCGGCACCATCGTATCGCCGTGGCCGCCGAGCACGAAGGCCGTCACGTCCTCCACCGAGACGTCGAACTCGCTGGCCAGGAAATAGCGGAAGCGCGACGAATCCAGCACGCCCGCCATTCCGACGACCATGTTCGTCGGCAGGCCGGAAAATTTCTGCAGCGCCCAGACCATCGCGTCGAGCGGGTTGGTGATGCAGATCACGAAGGCCTTCGGGGCGTATTTCTTGATACCGGCACCGACCTGTTCCATGACCTTGAGATTGATCTCCAGAAGGTCGTCGCGGCTCATGCCGGGCTTTCGCGCCACGCCCGCGGTGACGATCACCACGTCGGCCCCCTCGATCGTCTCATAGGACTGCGTGCCTGCGATCCGGGCATCGAATCCATCGACCGGAGACGACTGGGAAATGTCCAGCGCCTTGCCGTCCGGGATGCCTTCCTGGATGTCGAACAGCACGATGTCACCGAGATCCTTGAGACCGGCGAGATGGGCGAGCGTGCCGCCGATCTGGCCTGCGCCGATCAGGGCAATCTTGTTACGGGCCATGGCTAACTTCCGTTTACGTAAGGTGGAGATATACTCACGATGTGCGAGTGTCAGTAGCGCGATTGCAGGGGTGACGCAAGACGCTGCAACGCAGCAATCGCCAGCCTCCGGGAACTTGTCCGGACATTATTCGGCGGCGGCGGCTTCGCCCTCTCGACCGGCTCCCAGATAGCCTTCCGACTGCATCTCGATCAGCCGGGAGGATGTTCGCCGGAACTCGAAAGCTTCATGGCCGTCGCTGCCGTGCCAGAGCTTTTCCGGCGGCGCCGCGGCGGAGATGACGAGGCGAACCTTACGATCGTAGAACGTATCGATCAGGTTGATGAACCGCTTCGCCTCGTTGCGGATCCCGGGGCTCATCACCGGCACGTCGGAAATGATGACCGTATGGTAGGCCCGCGCGATCTTGAGATAGTCGCCGGCACCGAGCGGCCGGGCGCATAATTCGTCGAAACTGAAGCGGGCCACGCCGTTGGCGGCCTCGCTGATCACGATCTGCCGCGACCCACTGGACAGTGTCTGCGTGCTCCCCTTGCGCACGCCGCTGAGCCGCTCGAAATGCGCATCGAGGACAAGGTCCGCCTTCAGCCCGAGCGGCGTCAGGTAGACCGGCTCGGAGCTCAGCTTCTCGAGGCGGAAATCTTTCGGCGCATCGAGGTGGAACACGTCCATATACGCCTTGATGAGATCGATGAACGGGAGGAACAGCGCCCGGTTCAGGCCGTTCCTGTAGAGATCGTCGGGAGCGACGTTCGACGTTACGACAAGCGTCAGACGGCGCTCGAACAGCCGCTCGAACAGGCGGCCGAGGATCATCGCGTCGGCAATGTCGGTCACGCTGAATTCGTCGAAACACAGGAGCCGCACTTCGGAGGCGATCTCGTCGGCAACGGGCACGATCGGATCGTCCCCCTTGATCTCTCCGGCCTTCAGGCGTTTGCGGAAGCGCGCGATGCGCTCGTGCACATCGGCCATGAATTCGTGGAAATGGGTGCGGCGCTTGCGGATGTTCGGTGCCAGTTCGAAAAACTGGTCCATCAGCATCGTCTTGCCGCGGCCAACGCCACCCCAGATGTAGATACCCTTGACCGGATCGGGCTTGGCGCCACGAGCGAACATCCACCCGAGCGAGCTCTTCTTCGATTGCAGGCGGCGGTCGCCCAGCGCGGCCAGGAGCGCGTCGAGCCGTCCGACCAGTTCGGCCTGGTGCCGGTCGTGTTCGACCGCTCCGGAACGAACGAGTGCCTGGTAATGCTCAGCGACAGTCTTCGGCATTCAGTCCCGGCTCCCGCCCGTTCGGCAGAAGCAGAACCTAGTCGCCGGGACCGGCTGCTTCAAGCGGTTCCGCGGTCAGGCGGCCGGCTCGATGCTGGCGAAAT
>DATHRP010000709.1:0-2894 GCA_035465195.1 Afifellaceae bacterium
ACAGCGAGACCGTATCGTCATCGACGATGCCGATCGTGCCGACCCCGGCGGCCGCCAGATAGAGCGCCACGGGCGCGCCGAGGCCGCCGGCGCCGACGACGAGAACCTTCGCCCGCTTGAGACGCTGCTGGCCGGGACCGCCAACCTCCGGCAGGACGATATGGCGGGCATAGCGTTCGAGTTCTTCGGGTGACAGCGGGGGTGCTTCGCTCATCTCGCTTCCCCGGAACCGGGCCGGGCTTTCCGTCGATTGCCTGTCACGACCCCGGCTGCGGGCCGTCATACCCTTCGATGACGACCAGATCGCCCGCGGACGCGGTTTCCCTCAGCGCCTTCGCGCGGGCATATTCCGGCGAATTGTAGCAGTCTAGCGCAGTCTGGTACGAATCGAACTCGATTACGACGTGGCGGCTCCGGAGGCTTCCCTCCATCAGTTCACTGTCGCCGCCGCGAACGATGAACCTGCCGCCGTACTTGCCGAAGGCCTCGGCATTGGCCGCCACGTATGCCTTGTAGGCTTCCGGGTCGGACACATCGACATGGGCAATCCAGTATCCCCTGGCCATTGAATGCTCCTTCGATATTTGCTCAAAGCGCGCCGGCGATCTCGCCGACGATCGCATCGGCGGCCGCCGCCGGATCGGCCGCCTGGCTGACCGGCCGGCCGACGACCAGATAGTCGGCTCCGGCGCCGATCGCATCGGCTGGCGTGACGATGCGCTTCTGGTCTCCGCTGTCGGAACCGGACGGCCGGATGCCAGGCGTGACGACGATCATGTCACGTCCGACGATGTCACGCACCCTCGCCGCTTCGCGGGCCGAACAGACGACACCGTCCATGCCGACCGCCGCTGCCGCGGCAGCGCGCGCCGCGACGATGTCCTCGGCGCTGCCGGCATAGCCCGCCTGCTTCAGGTCATCGTCGTCCATCGAGGTCAGCACGCTGACGCCGAGAAGACCGAGCGCGCTGTCGCCGCGGCCCCTGACTGCCGCCTCCATGGCCTGGGGATAGGCGTGGATGGTGGTCAGCGTCGCGCCGAGGCCGACGATGCTCCGGACGCCCATTTCGACCGTATTGTCGATATCGAGCAGCTTCATGTCGAGGAAGACGCGCCTGCCGGAGGCGACCAGCGATTCCACCAGCGGAAGACCGCCGGCGAAGGCGAGCTGCATGCCGATCTTGTAGAAGGTGACCGCGTCGCCCAGCCGGTCGACCAGCGCCTCGGCGTCCGCCACCCTGGGCACGTCGAGAGCGACGATCAGCCTGTCGCGGGCGTCCCGGGGCGTCAGGTCTCTCTGGCTCATGGCTTGTCTCCGTCGGGCCGGGCTCAAAGCTTGCGCAATGCCACCTCGACAATGGCGTGATCCTCGCCCTTGCGCAGGACGAGGTTGGCGCGCGGGCGGGTCGGCAGGATGTTCTCGCGCAAGTTCGGCAAGTTGATCCGTTCCCACAATGTGATCGCCAGATCAAGCGCTTCGATCTCGCTGACATTGGCGTATTTGTGGAAGTAGGAGCGCGGATCGCGGAAACGCGTCTCACGGAGTTTCATGAAGCGTTCGACATACCAGCGCCGCACCGCCTCGTCGTCGGCATCGATGAAGACCGAGAAATCGAAGAAATCCGACACGAACGGTATCGCCTTGCCGTCCTTCGGCAGGTCGCGGCTCTGCAGCACGTTCAGTCCTTCGAGGATCAGGATATCCGGCCGGTCGATCACCATCGTCTCGCCTTCGACGATATCGTAGGTGAGATGCGAATAGACCGGCGCGGCGATGCGTTTTTCGCCCGCCTTGATCTTGGTGAGGAACTCCAGAAGCGCTGCGACATCGTAGCTTTCGGGAAAGCCCTTGCGCTCCATCAGGCCCTGCTCGAGGAGGACCGCGTTGGGATAGAGGAAACCGTCGGTGGTCACCAGTTCGACCTTGGGCTTGCCCGGCCAGCGCTCCAGCAACTTGGTCAGGATGCGCGCGGTGGTCGACTTGCCGACCGCCACCGAGCCGGCGATGCCGATGATGAACGGCGTCTTGCCGTCGTCGACACCGAGGAATTTCTTGCGGGTATCGAACAGCGCATGCGAGGCCTCGAAGTGGAACGACAGCAGGCGCGAGACCGGCAGGTAGACCTCCTCGACCTCCTCGATGGAGATCGGGTCGTTCAGGCTTTGCAGCGCCTTGATCTCTTCCTCGCCGAGGGTCATCGGCGTATCGGCGCGCAGCTTCGCCCAGTCCTCGACTGTGAAGATCCTGTACGGCGACAGGCTATCGCGGGCGAACTGGTCGATCATGTCGCGCGCGACGCCTTTTCTTGCAGCCCGGTCTGCGCAGTTCGCCGCTCCAGCTCGGCCTTGACGTCGTCGAGCGAGACGCCGCCGACCTGAAGCACCACGAGCAGGTGATAGATGACGTCGGCGGCTTCCTTCACGAGCTCCGCGCGGTCGCCCCGGACGGCAGCAATCGCCGCCTCGACCGCTTCTTCGCCGAGCTTCTGGGCACATTTCGGCATGCCGGCGGCGGCGAGTTTCGCCGTATAAGACTTGCCATCGCCGGACACAGCACGCCGGGCGATCGTCTCGGCCAGCAATTCGAGGCTGAAGTCGGACATTGTTTCCTGCCTGCTCGCGGTTTCCTGCCTGTTTCCGGAATGCTTTCTAGGCCGGAACGGCCCGTATGGGTATCCCTGCTTTCGCCATATGCGCCTTGGCCTCGCCGATCGTATAGGTGCCGAAATGGAAGATCGACGCGGCCAGCACCGCCATTGCATGTCCCTTGAGGATGCCCTCGACCAGGTGATCGAGAGTACCGACGCCGCCCGAGGCGATGACCGGCACCGGCACCGCGTCGGCGACGGCCCGGGTCAATGCGAGGTCGAAGCCCTGCTTGGTGCCGTCGCGGTC
>DATHRP010000710.1:0-6530 GCA_035465195.1 Afifellaceae bacterium
GGTCGTTCAGGCTGAACGTGGAAATTCCCTCGTCGTTATAGAGCGCCAGCGACCAGAATCTGTCCGGCGCCGTCAGCGAAAGCACCGCCGGTGCAATGTTAAGATCCAGGAAACAGGCACCGTGAACGAACATCGGGTCGAGCCCGGGCAGCACACGGTTCTGCGGATCCGTCGGGATTTCGCGGAAGTCGCCAACGTCCGCGAATTCGCTCAGTCGCGACCAACCGTCGGCAGTCGCAAAGCGCGGGACCAGAAGTACGGCGACGATATGTATCGCGGTCGAAAGCAACACGATTGCCAGCAGGCTCGTCACGATATTCCGGACGGTGATGCCGTCGGACAGCCGGTCCAGCACGATGCGTTCAAGGGCCGTCAAGGGCAGCTCTCCCGGGTGATGTTTGGCACAGAGAAGTCTGTCAGTTCGGTCAGCGTCCGCGCGGTTGTATCATAGAGACGCACGACAATCCGGATCCGCCCGGCTCCGGCGGACGATAGCCAGTTTCCCGCACGCGGCAACGGAGACACGACGATCCGGAAACTGCCGTCGGCCAGCCTGACGATCGAGTCGCTGCCGATCGCCGTGATCGTATCGACCGCAGCAAGCGGCTGGCCGCCCTGCGTCTCCAGGCCCAGCGTCCAGAGACGTGCCGGCGGCGTCTGGCCCTCGATCAGGTATGTGCATTCGCCGTTCAACGGCGCCGCGTCGGAGTCGATTTCCCCGTAAAGAGCCAGTCCTTCGCCGGCGCCCAGCGGCAATTCGCCGTTTCGCGCCATCCGAGCCCGCGAATAGGGGTCGGTTTCCTCGGTTCCGGCATTCGGCCAGGTCGACCAGGAACCCAGCCTCAGCGAATCGACCGGCGCCGTCGCCTTTGCTGCCATCCAGGCCGATCCGAGCCCGAGCGCCAGCGACACGGCTGCGATAAGGCTGATGACAGTGAGGCGGCTCACGTCAGTCGTTTGCCGACTTCGGCGCCAGCGAAGCCGTCTTGTCGCGCGAAATATCGGACGAGACGGTTTTCATGCTCGACAACCGGTCTTCCAGGCTCTTCAGCACGCGGGACGTGACGGGCGAAAGGCGGCGTGCACCGATTGCTGCTTCGTCGGAATTTTCCAGGCTGGAATCCTGTGCTTCCGCAATCTGCTCGGCTGCATCCGGAGGTGGCTCGAGGCCGGGTAGCGGCTTGATCTCCGTATAGAGATGCGCGACCTGCATGTACTTTTGCCAGGTCTCTGCTGGTAGCCGTCCCCCTGTCAGGCGCCGCGTGCTGCGGAAATTGTCGTTGCCGAACCAGACGGCTGTCGAATAGTTGCCGGTGAAGCCGACGAACCAGGCATCGCGATAGGCCTGCGTCGTTCCGGTCTTGCCGGCTGCATTGATGCCGGGAATCTGCGCCCGCCGGCCGGTGCCGGCAACCGTTACGTTGTGGAGCATCTCCACCATGCCGTTGACCACCGAGGGTTCGAGTGCGCGCTTCAGTGTCGGAGGGTTCGCGATCCGGTCGTAAAGGACCTCGCCCGAGGACGTCCGGATATTTAGAATTCCGTGCGGCTGGGCGCGAAAACCGCCGTTGGCGAACGCCGAATAGCCGGTCGCCATGTCCATGACCGTGACTTCGGACGGCCCGAGCGGCAATGCGCGTGTGACGATCAACGGTGTTTCCACGCCGAGACGCTTGGCCATGTCGGCGATCGGTTGGCGTCCGATCGCGATCGACAGCCTGACCGGGATCGTGTTGATCGAACGGGTGAGGGCGGTCTTCAGGGTGATGCGGCCGCGATAATTGCGGCTGTAGTTTTTCGGCGACCAGTTGCCGATCCTCACCGGGGCATCGACCACGATGCTTTCCGGCGTATAGCCGTTTTCCAGCGCAGTGGCATAGACATAGGGCTTGAACGAGGAGCCCGGCTGGCGCCGCGCATTGACAGCACGATTGAATGTCGACTGCCCGTAGTCGCGGCCGCCTACCATCGCCCGCACCGTGCCGTCCGGCTCCATGGAAACGAGCGCCGCCTGGCTGACGTTGTAGACGTCGCCGCTTTCGCGAAGCGACGATTCCACGGCCGCTTCCGCCGCTTCCTGCAGGCGCATATCGATCGTCGTGCGGGCGATCAGCACCTTGTTGCCGCCGCCCACCCGGCGTTTCACCTCCTCGAAAGCCCAGTCGAGGAAATAGTCGGGGGACGCGACCGTACCGCGTTCGATCGGTGTCGCCGGCGCGCGTCTCGCCGCGACGACCTGGCCTTCAGTCATGAGACCGGCCTGGACCATGTTGGTAAGAACCTCGTTGGCCCGGGCGCGCGCGGCCGGCAGGTTGATGTGCGGCGCGTACCTGGTCGGCGCCTTGAACAGCCCGGCCAGCATGGCCGACTCGGCCAGGGTCAAATCCGTCGGCGGCTTTCCGAAAAAGAAATCGGCGGCGGCCGCGACGCCGAAGGTTCCGCCACCCATATAGGCCCGGTCCAGATAGAGCTTCAGGATCTCGCGCTTAGACAGGTTCGCCTCCAGCCAGAGTGCGAGGTAGGCTTCCTTGATCTTCCTCTGCAGCGTTCGCTCGTTCGAGAGGAAGAGGTTTTTCGCCAGTTGCTGTGTGATCGAGGAGCCGCCCTGCACGACACCGCCGGCCCGCGCGTTCTCGACGATGGCGCGAATCGTGCCGAGCACGTCGATGCCGAAATGTTCGAAGAAGCGCCGGTCCTCGGTCGCCAGCACGGCCTTGATCAGGTGATCGGGCAGATCCTCCAGATCCACCGCATCGTTGAGCAGGATGCCTCGCTTGCCGATCTCGTTACCGTAGCGGTCGAGGAAGGTGACGGAATATTCGGTCTGCGCCAGCCAGTCCTTGCCGATCGTCTCGAATGCCGGTACTCCGAAAGCCAGAAGGACCAGCATCCCCGCGACACCGAGCGTGAACCCCTCGCTTGCCAGTTCGCCGAGCAGCTTCCTGTACCCGGTGAACGAGAATCGCCGGAAGAATATGACGACCGATTCGTAGGCATGCGCCAGGGTCTGGCCGCCCTCGTGCAGATTGCTGTCGATGAACGCATCGAGTTCCAGCGCCCGGAAAAGCCGGCGTTTCTTCTTCCGTGTCTTGAATGGATCTCGCATAACTGTGCCCTGGGGCTTGCCCTATCGCATGTGCGCAATTACGCCGTGGAAAGCAAGGTCCCGGCAGAGGATTTTAAGGAAACGGTTACCATGTTGCCACCCCGTAATGAGTCTCCCGCAGAAGGAGGCGAACCGTTCTGGCTGGAAAAGACGCTTCACCAGATGACGCCGGGCGAATGGGAGGCCTTGTGCGACGGGTGCGGCCGTTGCTGCCTGAATAAGCTCGAAGACAGCGACACCGGCGAGATTTCCTGGACCGACATCGCCTGCCGGCTGCTCGATCAGCCCACCTGCCGGTGCAGGAACTATGAGCTTCGCCATGAGGAAGTGTCCGACTGCCTGCCGCTGACGCCGGATTCCGTGGCCACGATGACATGGCTGCCGCCGACATGCGCCTACCGGCTCGTGGCGGAGGGTAGGCCGCTGTATTGGTGGCACTATCTGGTCTCGGGCGACCGTGAGACGGTGCATCAGGCCGGCGTCTCGGTGCGCGACCGCACCAGGAGCGAAGCCGGTATCCCTGTCGATGCATTCGAAGATCATATCGTTTTCTGGCCTGGTGAAGAGCCGCGCTGAGCGGATCCATGTGGACGTGGAACAGGGGACGGACTGCTCGGGCATTTGACGTTTCGTAAGCCTGGTTGGTTCAATCAAACCCCGGAATACCGGTGTTTTGAGCAGCAATCATGCTTAACGGCCTGAACCGAATGTTCAGGTCAGGTTCAGTTCCTTGTGCTAAACAGACGCCATGATGAGCAGAGTTCTGACAAGCATGAAGGCGATTTGCGTGGCGCTTGCCATCGTCGTGGCGTTGCCCACGGCGGCCAGTGCCGTGTGCGTTTCGCAGCAGGAAGCGCGCCAGTTCGTCAATTCCGGCCAGGCGATTCCGCTTTCGCAGGCCCTGCGTCAGGCCGGTGTTTCGGGCAAGGTCGTTCGCGTCGCACTGTGCAAGAATCGCGGCAGCCCGCCTTTCTACCGGCTTGCCGTCCTGGGACCGGGCGGGCGGTTGAATAAAATCGTGATTCCGGCAAACTGATACCCCTCCATCAAGAAGGACTTCAGCGATGCGCGTTCTTGTTGTCGAAGACGACGAGGCACTCAACGGCCAGATCGTCGAAGCACTCCGCGAAAACGGTTATGTCGTGGACACGGCATTTGATGGCGAGGAGGGTCATTTTCTCGGTGACACCGAGACGTACGACGCCGTCGTCCTGGATATCGGCCTGCCGCAGATGGACGGGATCTCGGTCCTGGAAACCTGGCGCCGCGACGGCCACACCATGCCGGTGCTGATCCTCACGGCGCGCGACCGCTGGTCCGACAAGGTGCAGGGAATCGATGCCGGCGCCGATGACTATGTCGCCAAGCCGTTCCACATCGAGGAAGTGCTGGCCCGCATTCGCGCGCTCGTCAGGCGCGCCGCCGGCCATGCTTCGAACGAGCTGACGTGCGGGCCCGTCCGCATCGACGTCAAGGCGAGCCGCGTCAGCGTCGACGGCAATCCGGTCAAGCTGACATCGCATGAATACAAGGTGCTCGAATATCTCATGCACCACCCTGACAAGGTGATCTCGCGGACCGAACTGACGGAGCATCTGTACGATCAGGATTTCGATCGCGATTCCAATACGATCGAGGTGTTCGTCGGCCGGCTGCGCAAGAAACTCGGCGTCGATGTCATCGAAACCGTCCGCGGTCTCGGGTACCGGATAGACACCGGCGCGGATGACGCGTAATTCCCTGACACTCCGCCTGGCGCTGCTTGCCGCCGCCGGCAGCACCGCCGCTCTCCTGCTTGCCGGCGTTCTGTTCACGTCGCTGTTCCGGCAGGCCGTGGAGCGCAATTTCGACAGCCGCCTCGAATACCTGCTGACAGCGCTGATCGGCGCCGAGATATCCGTAACGGGCGTCGATGCGCAAGTCGTCGAATCGCTCGGCGAACCGCGCTTCGAGATCCCGCTTTCTGGATGGTACTGGCAGATAAGGGCCGGCGAAACCGGTGACGTGATCGCCGCGTCACAATCCCTGTTCGGTGACAGTCTGCCGAAAACGCCGATTCCGCCCGCCGACGGCGCGATATCGGCAATCAATCTGATCGGGCCGTCGGGCAAGCATCTGCGCGCGCTTGAGCGGCAAATCCTGTCCGGCGACAAGAGCTTCGCCGTCCTGGTTGCGGGCGACGCGGACGACCTTGCGGAGCAGGTCGCGAGCTTCGGCCGCACGGTCATGATCACGCTGACGATATTCGCGCTGCTTCTGGCGCTGGGTGCCGCCCTGCTGATCCGCTTCGGTCTCAGGCCGTTGCGCGACGTGCGGGCGGCGCTGCGGAGCGTCCGGCTCGGTGATTCGGCAAGCCTGGAAGGCACGTATCCGGTCGAGATCGAGCCACTGGTCAGCGACCTCAATTCCCTGATCGGCTCGAATCGCGAGATCATCGACCGGGCCCGCACCCATGTCGGAAATCTCGCCCATGCGCTGAAGACGCCGATCGCGGTGCTGCAGAACGAGGCGAACGGGACCAGCGAACTCGCCGGCAGGGTGAGGGAGCAGGTTGCTGCGATGCAGCATCAGATCACGCATCATCTCGACCGTGCACGCATGGCGGCGCAGTCCAAGGTGATCGGCGTCATAACGCCGGTCGGCCCGACCATTGACGGTCTGGTCAGGGTGATGCGGAAGGTGCACGAAGATCGCAATCTGACGATTACGGCCGAGCATGTCGGCGATATCCGCTTCCGCGGCGAGAAGCAGGATCTGGAGGAGATGTTCGGCAATTTGATCGACAATGCCTGCAAATGGGCAAAGTCGCGGATCGACGTTCGGGCGGTCGCCCGTGGCGACCGGCTGGTCGTCACGATCGACGACGACGGTCCTGGCCTGACTGCGGAAGACAGGAAAGCGGTGCTGTCGCGCGGCAAACGGGCCGACGAATCGGTCCCGGGTTCCGGCCTCGGCCTGTCGATCGTCGACGAGCTGGTGCGCATCTATGGCGGTCGCCTGGAGCTCAAGCCGGCCAAGCTTGGCGGGTTGTCCGTGCAACTCGAACTGCCGCTCGCCTTCGACCGATAGCTCGGACCAAATTTCGCCATTTCTATCTGGAACTAGATGCCGCGAACATAGTAGAAGGCCCGCATGAGAGGGCGAATCTGATCCGCTGGCGGAGTTGGACGGCGGAAATCTCTGGAAGAGGATCTTATGAACAGGATTAGCTTGGCCGTTGTCGCCGGCACTCTGGTGCTGGCGGGTTGCAATCATACCTACGATGCTGTTGGCCCCCGCGAGGGCGTCGGCGCGATTTCCGGCGCGGTTGCCGGCGGTGTCATCGGAAGTCAGATCGGCAAAGGCCGTGGCTCGGTCGTCGGTGCCGCGATCGGCGCGCTGGCCGGCGGCCTGATCGGCGCGGAAATCGGCCGTCAGCTCGACG
>DATHRP010000711.1:0-6760 GCA_035465195.1 Afifellaceae bacterium
CGTGTGTGCGGGGGGTAGCTTCGCGCGCGCCCTCGGCTCGATCGATCCATTGCCCGCAGCGGCCCAGCCGCCGGCGTCGCCCGTAGCGCAATCCACCGAGAAGTCCGCGGACCGGACCGGTGAAATTCAGCTTGCGCAGGCCCAGCTCAGCGACGAGCTCGGCATTGGCCGCAGCCAGAACCGGGAAGACGCCAACGCCGGGACAGTCATGATCATGACCACGCGGACCCTCGGCACAGCTTTCATGTCGGCGGCTCGTGACCTTTCGACGCTACTGGACTCCGGAGAGCAGTACAGTGACATGCGCATTATCCCGGTGGTCGCGCGCGGCAAGGAACAGAACCTCTGGGATGTTCTTTACCTGAAGGGAATCGACGCGGGTTTCGTCCAGACGGACGTCCTGACCTATCTCGAGGACGATCCGCGGATCAATTCGATCCGCAGCAGGCTTCGCTACATCTGCATGATGTTTCCCGAAGACCTTCACCTTGTCGCCCGGGAGGAGATCCGCACCATTCAGGATCTCGAAGGCAAGAAGGTCAGCATCAACGCGAAAGGAACGGGGTCGTCGCTACTCGGGACCTTGCTGTTCAAGCGCCTGGGGATTAATGCAAAGCTGGAGCACGAGGATACGGGTCGGGCGATTGCCCGCATGAAGGCCGGCGACCTGTCTGCGCATATCAATGTGTTGGCCAAGCCGACCCGTGTACTGGCGCAGATCAAGAAAGAGGATAATCTGCACATCGTGCCCGTTCCCCTCGTGGAAGAGCTTGCAGAACTCTACTTCCCGACAACGTTCACCCACGAGGACTATCCGGCGCTGGTGCCGGAAGGCGTCGAAGTTCCTTCGATCGCGGCCGGCAACGTGCTCGCCGTCTTCAACTGGCCGGAAGATCATCCACGCTACAAGAAGGTGGAGCGGTTCGTGAACGCGTTCTTCGATCGCTTCGAGGAACTGAAGAAGCCCGGATTCCATCCGAAATGGAAGGACGTCAACCTGGCGGCGGAAGCGCCTCCGGGATGGGTGAGGTTCAAGGCGGCGCAAGAATGGCTTGACCGGAACGCCCGCAAGAAGCCGCTGGTTGCCGGCGCGGCGGGCACCGCCCAGATCAGGGAAGAATTCAACGCGTTCCTGGCGCAGCCGGGCGTCGTCTCGTCGCGCGCCGGCGCCAACGACAATGCCGCGCTGTTCGAGGAGTTCCTCAAATGGCGCAGCGGTCAGCGCCAGTAATCCGGGGAGTGGTTGCGGATTAGCGTTAACGGAAATCGCAACCACTTCTTGCAACTGCGTAAAATCACGGGTCAGATCGGCAGCCACCCGGCATGCCGGGTGGTTAAGTCTAGCCGAAGTCGGGGGGAACGATGCCGTTTGCAGACACGAAGATGATCACGGACAAGGGCGCGAACATGATGCTCGAAGCCGCGATCGCGAAGGCCCGGGAATACGGAATTGCCGCGACGGTCGCGATTGTCGACGCCGGCGGGCACTTGCTGAAACTGGACAGGATGCAGGGCGGCCGTTTTCACACTGTCCACTCGGCGACCGCGAAGGCGGTGAGTTCCGCCTCAAACAAGCGTCCGACGACGACGCGCGGGGCGCAGGGACAGGACCTTGATACGCTGCACGCCATCGGGCTTACGCTTGCCGCCGGTCCGGAGCGGTGGACGGCTATGGAAGGCGGGTTCCCGATCATCGTGGACGGACAGTGCATCGGCGGAATCGGCGTGAGCGGCGGAGACTGGGAACAGGACGAAGCCATCGCGCGGGCCGCGATCGCAGCCGTTGGTATAGAGATGGGGGCGTGATACAGTCATGCCGGAATATTGGAGGTCGAAATGATGCCGGTTTTCAGAATTTGTTTCAATCGGACAACAGGTTAAGAGGGGCCACGAATATGAAGTACGGAATTCAAACGGTCGTAAGCGCACTGGTCCTGGGCCTTGCTGCAACTGTCACCGGAACCCAGGCCGCACAGGATTTCCCCTCGGGGCCGATCGAATTCGTCATCCCGTTCGGCGCCGGTGGCGGTGCCGACCTTGAGGGTCGGTTGCTCGCCCAGGAAATGGAAAAGCACCTTGGTGTGAAGTTGATCCCGGTAAACAAGATCGGCGGCGGTGGTGCCGTCACCTATACCTACATCAAAAACTCTCCGCCCGATGGGACCCGCGTGGCGTGGAGTTCGTCGTCTGTCCTGACGACGACCAATCTGGGCAATACGGATTTCCCGTATGATGCCATGGATCATATCGGCATGGTGGAGTATCAGCCGCAGCCGCTCGTGGTACGGGCCGATTCCAAGTGGAAGACGCTCGACGACTTCGCGGCCGACTGCAAGGCCAATCCCGGCACGATCAAGATCGCGAACGGTGGCACCGGCAGTTCGACCCATGCCGCTGCGATCGCCGTGGCGGAAGCCATGGGCTGCGAGGTGATCCACCTGCCGAAGGGCATCAAGGACCGGAACAAGTCGCTCCTGAACGGAGAGTCGGACGCGATGGTCGGGCCGCTGACCGGTGTTCTGAACCTGACCAAGGCCGGAAAATTCCGGATCCTCGCATCGCTGTCGGCCAAGCGCAATCCGGTCATTCCGGACGTCCCGACCGCGATGGAACTCGGCTACGACGTCAATGTCGACCTGTTCCGCAGCCTGACCGTTCCCAAGGGAACGCCGAAGGAAATCAAGGACAAGCTTGCCGATGCCATGAAGAAGGCCGCCGAGTCGCCCGCGTTCACGGATCTTGCCGCGAAATCCGGCTTCACCATCGAGCCGATGAACTCGGAAGAGTTCAGCGCGTACCTTTCGAAGGAAGACGAAAAGTACAAGGAGATCTTCGCCAAGGCCGGCCTCTCCCAGGCCAAATCCAACTGACAATATGCCGGCCGGACCCGGTTACCAGACCGGGTTCGGCCGCATCGCCACGGGGACGGAATACAAGCGGCGCAGCCTGGCATGTTCGATCGGCCCATGAAGCAGCGCAACATCGCCGCTGCAGTCGTGCTGCTTCTCGTTGCTGCGGGTTACGGCTACATGACGGCGGGACTGCCTGAGCGCAGCCTGCCCGACACGCCGCCGCCGGCTTTCCTACCCTGGATCAATACATTTCTGCTGGCCGCAATGGCCGGGCTTCTGTTGCTGCGTAGCCTTGGGCCGGCCAGCGGGCCGGTGCAAAATCATGAGGAAAGCCGTGCTAGCCTTCCTGCCGGTGCATTTCTCGTCCTGTTCGTCATCTTCATCGCCGCACTGCCCTACACCGGCTTCCTTCTGGCAAGCATCCCGTTCTTCGGCCTTATGATGCTGCTGTTCGGCGAGCGCAATCCGCTCAGGGTGGCGCTGGGCTCCGTCGGTACGCCACTCCTTCTCTTTGCCGTCTTCCGTTACGGCTTCAACGTCCTGCTGCCGCCGGGTGCGCTGGAGCGCCTGATCGGATGAGCGGCGATGCGTTCCAGGGCTTCGCCCAGGCAATGATGCCCACCAGCCTCGTGGCGACCGCGGTCGGGTCGCTGCTCGGCATCATCGTCGGCATGATACCGGGACTGACGATTTCGACGGGGATCATCGTCCTGCTGCCGCTCACCTTCGTCATGGACCCGGCGACGTCGATCGCGCTGCTGTTGGGGCTCTATGTCGGCGGCATGATGGGCGGTAGTTTCGCGGCGATCCTGCTCAACATCCCGGGTACGCCATCGGCATCCGCGACCGGCATGGACGGCTATCCGATGGCGATGCGCGGCGAGGCGGGTCGCGCGCTCGGCATCGCCGTCACGGCGAGCTTCATCGGCGGCATGTTCAGCTTCTTCTGCCTGTTCTTCATCGCACCGGTTCTGGCGGAGTTCGCGATCAACTTCCAGACCGCCGACATGTTCAGCCTCCTGTTCTTCGGCCTTGTCGTGATCTGCACGTTCGCGTCCCGGTCGCTGATCAAGGGGATGATTTCGGCCGTGATCGGACTGATGATCGCGACCATCGGCCAGGACCCGGTCATGGGCACGATGCGGTTCACGTTCGGCTCGGTGAACATGATGTCGGGGGTTCATTTCCTGACGGCCCTGATCGGGCTTTTCGCTATCCCGCAACTGGTCGACAACATGCTGCGACCCGGCCTGCACGCCCAGATCGTCCGTCTGCCGCCGGGGTTTCGCAGTATCCTGCCGAAGCTGAGCGATCTGAAACAGATCGCCATGCCGGTTTCCATCGGTTCGCTGACCGGCGTGTTCCTCGGTGTCCTGCCGGGAGCGGGTGGTCCGATCGCCGCTTTCCTCAGTTATGAATATACCCGGAAGATGAGCCCCGACCCTGAATCCTTCGGCAAGGGGACGGTCTCCGGTATCGCGGCTCCGGAATCCGCCAACAACGCCGTCACCGGAGGCGCGCTGATCCCGATGATGACGCTCGGCATACCGGGCGACCCTGTGACCGCGATCCTGATCGGCGCGCTGATCATTCACGGCCTGGCGCCGGGCCCGCTGATGTTCATCGAACATGGCGATTTCGGCTACGGCGTCATCTTTTCATTCCTGTGCGCCAATATCTTCAACCTGGTGATCGCATTTGCCGGGCTTCGCCTGCTGGTCCGGCTGCTGCATATGCCCAAGGCGTTTCTGATGCCGACGATCGCGATCCTGTGCGTGATCGGCAGTTATTCGCTGCGGAACAACCTGTTCGATGTCTACGTGATGTTCGGCTTCGGGCTACTCGGCTTGGCGATGCGCTGGGCCGCGCTGCCTGTCGTGCCGCTGCTGATCGCCCTTGTTCTGGGCGAGAATATCGAAAACCAGCTTCGTGTCGCGCTGACGGCGTCGAAGGGCGATATCTCGATCTTCTTCACCTCGACCTACAGTCCGATATTCCTCGCCCTGGCCGCGCTTTCCATTGCCTGGGCGCTGGTATCGAAAATGAAGCGCGAGCCGGCCAACACTGACCCGGTGAACCAACGACAACATACCAACAGGGCCGCCGGAAACCCGGCGGTTGAACCAGGAGATCGTAAATGAGTGAAAAGGTCCGCATCGGCGTCATTGGCATCGGCTGGTGGTCCAACGTTCTGGCCGCCGGGGCGCAGCGCACCCCCAACCTGGAGATCGTGAGCTGCTTCACCCGTTCCGAGGACAAGCGGCAGGCCTTCGCCAGCGAGTTCCAGTGCAGGGCCTGCGAAACCTACGACGAACTGCTCGCCGATCCGGAACTCGACGGCATCATCAACACGACGCCGAACAATGTGCACCTGGCGACGACGCAGCAGGCGGCGGACCTGGGCAAGCACGTCTTCCTCGACAAGCCGATTGCCACGAATGTGCGGGACGGCCTGGAAATCACGCGCATCTGCAAGGATGCCGGCATTGTGCTCGCAATGGGCTACCAGCGCAGGCGCGAGGCGCATTTCCGCTGGGTCAAGGACAAGATCGACAATAGCGAGTTCGGCATCATGGTGCAGGCTGAAGCCAATATCAGCCGCGACAGGGAAGGCGCCTTCGAGCCGGGCCACTGGCGGTTCAGCGCCGAGGGCATGCCCGGCGGTGTGATGCTGCAGATCGGCCTGCACTATGTCGACGTGCTGGAGATGCTGATGGGGCCGGTCGCCGAGGTCTCCGGCATGGCGTCGCAACTCGTCCTTAAAGGCGACAATCCGGATGTCGGCAGCCTGCTGATGAAGCACAGGAACGGTGCCATCTCGACGCTGAACACGAGCTACGCCTCGGCCTCCGAGCACTATGTCATGAACATCTATGGCCGGGAGGCGAGCGGCTTCTTCGACGACCAGCAGGGCCTGCGCCATCTCGTTCGGGGCACCGACAAGGAAACCCGGATCGACGTGCCGAAGAACGATACGATCGCCGAGCAGCTGGAGGAATGGGGCAGGGCGATCCGCGGCGAGGGCGAACCGGAAGTGGGTGGCGCTGAGGGCACGCAGTCGCTTGCCGTCGTGTTGGCCGGAGTGAAGTCGGTGAAGGAGGGACGGACCGTGTCGGTCGAGGAGATGTACGGCTGATCTTCAAGCGGCGAGGGCCGCATCAGCCGCCTTCATACTCGCCGATCAGACTGCGCAGGGCTTCAGCGTTTCCCAGGGCGTCGTTCAGGGGATTGTGGTCGTGAACGGTCTGCCGGCGCTTCTTCCAGCCCTGGGTGTTGAGTACGGAGCCCTTGTAGCCGGCGTAGAGATCGCCGATCCGGCGCATAGAGAAGCCGAGCGGGTTTTGCCCGCGGAAACGCCAGAGATAGTAGTTGACGAATTGCCAGTCGAAGGCGGGATTGTCCGACCAGGATATCAGACGCTCGCCGCTGACGGTGCCGCACCAGTCGAGAAAGGCCTGCATGGTCACTTCCGGCGGCTCGAAGCCGAGATGCTCGTCTCGTGTGAAACCCGATACCGCAAGGGCTTCTGGTATCCACCGGTCGCTGACGGGCGCCGTGCGGCCGTAGAACGGTTCGATATCAGCTTCGAGACAGACGGCCGCGAAACAGACCATGGAATAGAGATGCGGGCAGGGGCCGTCGGCCTCGACATCAATGACGATGTGCCGTGTGAGTTTTGATTTTTTCATGGGAACAAGGGTTCTCGCGAACCATGGTCGCGCGGGCAGATCGGCCGGTCGGGCTGTCAGACTGCGATGCGCTTGTGGGATATTGTGGCACGCCCTACGGGACTCGAACCCGTGTTTCCGCCGTGAAAGGGCGGCGTCCTAGACCGCTAGACGAAGGGCGCATCGCGCGGACCACAGCTACTGGAGCGAGGCGCACATGACAACCTGCGGAGAGGGCTC
>DATHRP010000712.1:0-9316 GCA_035465195.1 Afifellaceae bacterium
TTCCCGGGCGAAAAATATGCCGGCTTCGAGGCGCTCGACGCCGATGAGGGCACCATTCACGGCAAGCCCGCGGTGATGGGCGGCTTCTGGGGCTCGCACCTGGGGCTGATCGACCTTCTGCTGGAGCGCGACGGCAATGCCTGGCGGATCGCCGGGCACGCCAGCGAGGCGCGCGGCATCTACCGCCGTGAGGGCCGCGAGTCGATCCCGCTGGTGGAGAGCGAGCAATCGGTGCTCGATACCGTCAAGGCCGAGCACGAGGCGACGCTCGCCTATGTGCGGCGCGCCGTCGGCAAGACCTCGGCGCCGCTCCATTCCTATTTTGCCCTGGTCGCCGACGATCCGTCGTTACAGATCGTCAGTCAGGCGCAGACCTGGTACATCACCGAGATGTTGAAGGGCACGGAATGGGAAGGCCTGCCGGTGCTTTCCGCGGCCGCGCCCTTCAAGGCCGGCGGCCGCGGCGGGCCCGACTATTACACCGACGTGAAACCCGGCGACGTCGCCATCAAGAATGTTGCCGACCTCTATCTCTATCCCAACACGGTGCGCGCTGTTCTCATCGACGGCGCCGGCATCAGGGAATGGCTGGAAATGTCGGCCGGCATCTTCAACCAGGTCGAAGCGGGCAAGGTCGACCAGCCGCTGATCGATGCCTCGTTCCCGTCCTACAACTTCGACGTGATCGATGGCGTGACCTACTTGATCGACGTGACGCAGCCGCCGAAATACGATTCCAAGGGCAACCTGATCAACCCGGACGCGAGCCGCATCGTCGACCTGAAGTTCGACGGCAGGTTGGTCGACCCGGCCGAAAAGTTCGTCGTCGCGACCAACAATTACCGCGCCAGCGGCGGCGGAAATTTCCCGGGCATCACCGACAAGGTCGTGGTCTTTGTCGGCCCCGACACCAACCGCGACGTCATCGTCCGGTATATCGTCGAGCAAGGCACGATCAACCCGTCGGCCGACGGCAACTGGCGCTTTGCGCCGGCCGGCGGCGCGACGGTGCTGTTCGAGACCGGCCCGGCCGGCGAACAGCATATGGCCGACGTCAAGGGCGTGGCGATCGAGCCGGCCGGCGAGGGCAGTGACGGATTTGCCCGCTATCGCATCAGCCTGTGATGGCTTGGGAAGAAGCCCGGATGCCGCACGGTCGTCGTGATCGGCCCGGCAGATCTATCCGGCCTGGCCCTTCATAAGTTTCTCTGATCCAGAAGGTAGCGCTCGAATATCGGCAGGCAGGCGGCGCCAATCGCGCGTGCGCCCGAACCGACCTGGCCTTCGACGATCTTGGGCAGGTCGATGCCGAGCACGCCCAGTTCGTCCAGTTCCCGCCGAACCGAATTGCAGAGCTCCGCCCGAATGGACTCCGGAAAGCTCCCGTCGATCACCACCGCGGCGAAATCGATGACGGAGCATGCTGCCGCAATGGCGAACGCGAGGTTCGACGCTGCGTTCTCCGTCCATTGCCTGAGCCGATCCTGATTTTCCACCTCGCTCCAGTCACCCCGTCGGCGCCAGAGGGCGTCCGGATTTTCATTGGCCGCACGGATTTCGCTCTCAAGCCGCACGATCGATGCGCTGTCCAGCAGCGATCGTGAAGTTCCGTCGATCCCGGGCACAGGCATCGATGCGAGCGCTCCGGCGTTGCCGGTCCTGCCGGGATAGAGGCTGCCGTTGATCACCACGCCGCCGCCGGCAAACAGGCCGATGAAGAAATAGAGGAACTCGGAAAATTCGCCGCCGCGGCCGAGCATGAGCTCCGCGCCGCACGCCGCCGTCGCGTCGTTCTGGATATAGACAGGCATTTGCACGATGGCTTCGATTTCCCGGCGGATGTCGAATTCGCGCCATTCGTTCATCGTTTCGGGTGGCGCGCCGACAATGTCGCCCCAGTCCCAGATACTGAATGGCGACGCGATGCCGAGCGCCATAACCCGATCACGCAGGGCCACCGGCAGGCTGCCTATCAGTTCGCGCGAAGCGTTCGCCGTGAACTCGAGCAATTTGCCGGCTGTCGGATACGCAAACGTGACCCGCCTGGAATCCCGGATTACCCCGGTGAAGTCCATCAGCATCATCTCGTGGCTGCGCCGGCCGATCATCAGGCCGAGCGAGAAGACGCCGTCGGGGTTGAGAGACAGCGGCACCATCGGTTGTCCGACCCGGCCGCGCCGGGGCGTTTCCCGGATCACCAGCTCTTCGGCCTCCAGCGCGCGCATGATCACCGAGACCGTCTGGGCGGACAGGCCGGTGATCTTCGCGATCTGGGCTTTGGCGAGACTGCCGTGCCGGCGTACGAGCGTCAGAACAAGCCGCTCGTTAAAGGCCCGCATGCCCT
Source organism: Afifellaceae bacterium (assembly GCA_035465195.1). Taxonomy (GTDB): domain Bacteria; phylum Pseudomonadota; class Alphaproteobacteria; order Rhizobiales; family Afifellaceae; genus CAMYKZ01. Next base: position 2,345 of record DATHRP010000712.1, read on the forward strand.
TCTGGTTCGATCCGCGTTGCGTGGTGGTGCGAACGGATTCGGGTGGTTCGACCCACCCCGGCTGATGACGTCTCTTCACATAGCCTCCTGATGGGCCGACGTGCTGCGCCTTTTTTTCAACCCAAGATATTGCGATTCGGGATATTGAAAAGGGGAGCAAGGCGGAATTCGTGCCAGTGCCACGAGAAATACCTATTGAATTCTTAATAAATAAATCATAGTGATTTATTTATTGCAACGATTGTTCCTGACCGGTATGCCGGGTTTTTGCCGGCTTGCGCCGGATTTCGGGTTTGTTGCAGTTGCCCGGAAACTGTGAAACGGTGAATGGTCACCGTGTATGTTAGTGGGAGGATGAAAATGAAAAGACGGGACGGAATGAAGCGCTATCTTCTCGGGTCAGTTGTAATGTTGGGCTTGGCCTCGCCCGCACATGCGGCCGGTGAACTGGTCTGTCTGATCACCAAGACGGACACCAATCCCTTCTTTGTGAAGATGAAAGAGGGTGCGGAAGCCAAGGCCGGCGAACTCGGAATGGAACTGCAGTCTTATGCCGGCAAGATTGATGGCGATGTCGAGACCCAGGTTGCCGCCGTGGAAACCTGCGCGGCATCCGGTGCGAAGGGCATCCTGATCACGCCATCTGATTCCCGCGCACTTGTACCGGTCATCAAGCAGGCGCGTGACGCCGGCGTTCTCGTGATTGCCCTCGACACGCCGTTCGAGCCGGCCGACGCGGCCGATGCCACGTTCGCCACCGACAATTTCAAGGCCGGTGAATTGATCGGGCAATGGGCGAAGGCCAAGCTCGGCGACGATGCGGCCAATGCCAAGATCGCCCTGCTCGACCTCAATCCCAGCGAGGTCTCGGTCGATTACCTGCGCGACCAGGGCTTCCTGACCGGCTTCGGTATCGACGTGAAGAACCCGACCGATATCGGTGATGAAGACGATCCACGCATCGTCGGCAACGACGTGACGAATGGCAACGAGGAAGGCGGCCGCACGGCCATGGAGAACCTTCTTCAGAAGGATCCGGAGATCAACGTCGTCTATACGATCAACGAACCGGCCGCCGCCGGTGCCTATGAGGCGCTGAAGGCCCTCGGACGCGAAGGCGACGTGTTGATCGTTTCGGTCGACGGCGGCTGCCCGGGTGTGCAGAATGTCAAGGAAGGCGTGATCGGCGCGACCTCGATGCAGTTTCCGCTGCTGATGGCCTCGCTGGGCGTGGAAGCGGTCAAGACCTTCGCTGATTCCGGCAAGAAGCCGGAGCCGTCGCCGGGTCTCGATTTCTACAACACCGGCGTCGAGCTGATCACCGATGAGCCCGTGGACGGCCTGGAATCGCTGTCGTCCGACGAGGGCCTGAAGAAATGCTGGGGCTGACACCGCGCCTCGCATGACAACAAGCGGAGGCGGCTTGAACCGCCTCCGCCAACGACATCGGTGTACGGGGAGGGTGCGAAATGTCAGAGTCGGATGGCGCGCCTGCGCGCCAGATGCAGGATTTCGAGAAGGGACTGGACAAGGCGCACGCCGCCGTCGCGGAGTTCGAGGATCACGCCAGGTCGCCAGTCGACCGGCTGCAGCATATCCTCCACGGCAACCCGACACTCGTCCCGGTCATCGTTCTGGTCATCAGCGTCATCATCTTCGGGTTCATCGCCGGCGAGCGGTTCTTTTCCACCATCAATCTCTCGCTGATCATCCAGCAGGTTTCGATCATCGGCATTCTCGCGGCGGCCCAGAGCCTGGTCATCCTGACGGCCGGCATCGACCTCTCGGTCGCCGCCATCATGGTGCTGACCTCCGTCATCATGGGCAAGCTCGGCGTCGAAATGGGCGTCCCGACATTCCTGGCCCTGATCATCGGTTTTGCCGTCGGCACGCTGTGCGGACTGATGAACGGCTATCTGGTGACGCTGCTCAAACTGCCGCCGTTCATCGTCACGCTCGGAACCTGGAACATCTTCTTCGCCCTCAACCTCTGGCTCTCCGGGGCCCAGTCGATCCGCGCCCAGGATATTGATGCCGAGGCGCCGGTACTGAAAATCTTCGGCGACGGCATCAATATTTTCGGCGCCCGATTCACTTTCGGCTCGTTCCTGATGATCGTGATTTTTCTCGTCCTCTGGTACCTGCTCAACCGCACGGCCTGGGGCCGACATGTCTATGCCGTTGGTGACGACAAGGAGGCGGCAGAGCTGTCCGGTATCCGCACCGACCGCACGCTCGTATCCATCTACGCGCTGGCAGGATTGATCTGCGCCATCGGCGCCTGGGCGGCGATCGGCCGCGTCGGATCCGTGAGCCCGCAGAGCTTCTACGAAGGAAACCTGCAATCGATCACCGCCGTGGTGATCGGCGGCATCAGCCTGTTCGGCGGCCGCGGCTCGATCCTCGGTCCGCTGGTCGGTGCGCTGATCGTCGGCGTCTTCCAGTCCGGCCTTCGTATTGCCGGAGTCGACGTGCTCTGGCAGGTATTCGCCATCGGCTGGCTGATCATCATCGCGGTCGCCATGGACCAGTGGATCAGGAAGGTATCGGCATGATTACCCAGACCAAACCCATCCTCCAGGGCCGCAACCTGGTCAAGCGCTACGGCCGCGTCACCGCGCTGGACCATGCGGATTTCGAGCTCTATCCCGGCGAGATCCTGGCGGTCATCGGCGATAACGGCGCCGGAAAGTCGACGCTCATCAAGGCCGTCTCCGGGGCAATCACCATCGACGAGGGAGAGATTGAGCTGGACGGGAAGCCAATCCATTTCCGCTCGCCGATGGAGGCCCGCGAGGCGGGCATCGAGACCGTCTACCAGACGCTCGCCTTGTCGCCGGCGCTGTCGATCGCCGACAACATGTTCCTCGGCCGCGAGATCCGCAAAGCCGGTCCGCTGGGCAAATGGCTGCGCATGGTCGACAGGGGAGCGATGGAAAAGTTCGCGCGCGACAAGCTCACCGAGCTCGGCCTGATGACGATCCAGAATATCGGCCAGGCGGTCGAAACGCTGTCGGGCGGCCAGCGCCAGGGCGTGGCGGTTGCCCGCGCCGCCGCGTTCGGCTCCAAGGTCGTCATCATGGACGAGCCGACGGCCGCACTCGGCGTCAAGGAATCGCGCCGCGTGCTCGATCTCATCCTCGACGTGAAGAAGCGCGGCATGCCGATCGTGCTGATTTCGCACAACATGCCGCACGTCTTCGAGGTGGCCGACCGCATCCACATCCACCGGCTCGGCCGCCGGCTCTGCGTCATCAATCCGAAGGACTTCTCCATGTCCGACGCGGTGGCGATGATGACCGGCGCCAAGGAGCCGCCGCAGGAGGCGGTGGCGGCCTAGATCCTGAGTTCCCTGACCGCCCGGTAGAGCGACCGGAACGTGACCAGCCGCTCCTGCCACGCCGCGTGCCGGCCGGCGTCCGGCTCGAAGGCAATCTCCACATCCGGCTTCGTGCAGACATCAGCCGTGCCTTCGCCAGTCGCCGCCATGCGGGCGAGCCGCGCGGCGCCGAAGGCCGGTCCGGTTTCCGCGCCGGCGTAGCGCTCGACGCGCACGTTCAATGCATCCGCCAGCATCTGCAGCCCGAGGTCCGAGCGCGCGCCGCCACCGATTGCAGCCAGCCGGTCGATCCGGCTGCCGGCCCGCTCGACGCAGTCCAGGCAGTCGGCGAAGGACAGCGTGCAGCCTTCCATGACCGCGCGGGTCATTGCCGTCCGGTCGGTCGCGCCGGTCAGGCCGAAGAACAGGCCCGTCGCATGCGGGTCGTTGAGCGGCGTGCGCTCGCCTGCGAGATAGGGCAGGAACAGGGGCCCGCGACCCGGCACCGGTTCGCCATCCAGTTCGCCCAACAGGTCACCCGGATCGCGCCCGACGATCGTCGCGAACCAGGCGAGCGGGCTCGCGCCGTTCAGCATCGCCGCCATCTGGAACCAGCGTTCCGGTACGGCATGGGCAAAGGCGTGCACCATGGTTTCCGGCGACGGCCTGTAGGCGGACTTGGTGACGAAGAGCTGACCCGAGGTGCCGAGCGACAGGAAGGAGTCGCCATCCTCGACCGCGCCGATGCCGACACCGCCGGCTGCCGCGTCGCCGCCCCCGGCCGCGACGACGATGCCGCCGCCGAGGCCCCATTGCGCTGCCAGTTCACCACGCAGTTCGCCGGCCGGCTCGGAACCCTCCCTGAGTAGCGGCATCTGCGCACGCGTCATGCCGGTCGCCGCGAGCACCGTATCCGACCAGTCGCGCGCCGCCTCGTCGAGCCACAGCGTGCCGGCTGCGTCAGACATATCCGACGCGGCCTCGCCGGTGAGCCAGAGGCGCACATGGTCCTTGGGCAGGAGAACAGACCTAACCTGCCGGAAATGCTCCGGCTCGTGGGCGGCGAGCCACATCAGCTTGGGCGCCGTGAAGCCCGGCATCGGCAGCACGCCGGCGATCATGCCGACATCCGGCAGCCGTTCCAGAAGTTCGGCGCATTCGCCGTGCGACCGCCCGTCGTTCCACAGGATTGCCGGCCGCACCGGCCTGCCGGATGCATCGAGGCAGACCGCGCCGTGCATCTGGCCGGAAAGCCCGATCGCCTTGAGCGCGGAAAAGGCATCCGGCGCGGCTTCGCGGATCGCGTCGACCGATTTTTCGACAGCGGCGATCCAGTCCGCCGGATCCTGCTCCGACCAGAGCGGTTCGGGCCGTGAGATCGCCAGCGGAACGGTCGCGTCGGCGACGACCTGCTGCCGGTCGTCGGCAAGCACAGCCTTGACGGCGGAGGTTCCGATATCGATGCCGAGATAGCTCATGGCAACCGCTTAGCAGAGCGAAGCGCGGTGCGGCAATCGCCGGTTTGGCGCGGTGTCCAGGTTTGCTGTCGGCAGCAACTCCGCGTGGAGTCGAATCGGTCTCGCGCCACGGCCCTGGAGAGAGTATGCTTTCCAATTGCGGGCTATTCCGATGCCGTCCTCCCGGTGGCATGCGATCGAGTTCGACGCGGCCCCAAGGGGATGGCGAATGATCGCAACAGCGTGGCCGGATACCGGCCTGCGCAATGAAAACGCGGACCTGCCCGCGCTGGCCAATAAAAACCTGGGAGGATAAACGATGACAATACGTCCCGATCCGACATTCCACGCGACCCCCAAACTGGCGATGGAGGCGCCGGTTGAAAACTACGCCTATACGCTGATGCTGAGCCCCGATTTCTCGCAAGGCGACGGGCTGGCGGTGGTCGACGTCAATCCCAAGTCCAAGGACTACGGCAAGATCGTCCATCAGGTGATCATGCCCAACAAGGGCGACGAGTTTCACCATTTCGGATGGAACGCCTGCTCATCGGCGCTGTCGCCGCTCTCCGGCCACGCCTTCCTGGAGCGCCGCTACCTGATCATCCCCGGCATCCGTTCCTCGCGGATCTATGTCGTCGACACCAAGGACGGGCCGACCAAGGCGAAGATCCACAAGATCGTCGAGCCGGAGGAGGTGTTCCGCAAGACCGGCTATTCGCGCCCGCACACGATCCATTGCGGGCCGGAGGGCATCTATGTGTCGACGCTTGGCGGCGGCGGGCCGGACGGCACCGACGGACCACCTGGCATTTTCATCATGGATTGCGAGACCTTCGAGGTGATCGGCCGTTATGAGATCGATCGGGGGTCGCAGGACAAGCAGTATGATTTCTGGTGGAACCTGCCGCGCGACTACATGGTCTCTTCGGAATGGGCACTGCCGCCGCAATTCGAGAACGGCATCGTTCCCGAGGACCTGCTGTCGAACAAGTACGGTCACCGGCTGCATTTCTGGAACCTGCGCGAACGTCAGAACGTCCAGACCATCGATCTCGGCGAGAACCACCAGATGGCGCTGGAGGTGCGCCCCGCCCACGATCCGGCGAAGGAATACGGCTTCTGCGGCGTCGTGGTCGACACCACCAACCTGGAGGGCTCGATCTGGACCTGGTGGCGCGAAGGCGGCAAGTTCCATGCGAAGAAGACGGCGACCATATCGCCGGAGCCGGCCGAAAAGGACCTGCTCCCGCCATTGCTCCAGGGCTTTGGCGCGGTGCCGCCGCTCATCACCGACATCGATCTCTCGCTCGACGACCGGTTCCTCTATGTCTCGTGCTGGGGCACCGGCGAGATGCGCCAGTACGACGTGTCGGATCCGATGAAGCCGGAGCTTGCCGGCTCGGTCCATATCGGCGGCATTGCGCGCCGGACGAAGCATTCGAACGGCCACGACTATCGCGGCGGCCCACAGATGGTCGAGATCTCCCGCGACGGCAAGCGCGTCTACTGGACCAACTCGCTCTACTCGACCTGGGACGACCAGTTCTACCTCGAAGGGGTTCCCGGCGCGATGGTGAAGGCCGATGTCGGCGAGAACGGCGGGCTCACCCTCGACGACAAGTTCTGGGTCGAGTTCCCCGACGGCTACCGCTCGCACCAGATCCGGCTGGAGGGCGGCGACTGCTCGACGGACAGCTTCTGCTATCCCTCGGTCTGATCGATGACCGAAACCGGGTGGACCATGGCCGGCCTGTGGCTGGCCGTGGTCGCTTCGGGACTATATCACGGCGTCAATCCGGGCATGGGCTGGCCGCTCGCGGTCTCGGCGGCGTTGTTTGGCAAGGGGCGCGAAGACCTGTGGCCGGCGCTCGGCGCGCTGGCGGCAGGCCATTTCTTCGCCATGGCCGGCATCCTTCTGCCGTTCGCGCTGATGACCATGCTGGTCGACTGGCAGCGCGAGATCCGCATCGCCGCCGGACTGATCGTCGTCGCCTTCGGACTGTTCCTGTTCGTCCGTAACCGTCATCCACGCTTTCTCGCGCGCATCCCGCCGACCAGGCTGGCGCTCTGGTCTTTCCTTGCCGCGACCGCCCATGGTGCCGGGCTGATGCTGGTGCCGATCTATCTCGGCCTTTGCCGATCGGAGGAGCTGGAAGGCGGCCACGACGCCGCCGCCACGCTGATGGCGCAGAG
>DATHRP010000713.1:0-1660 GCA_035465195.1 Afifellaceae bacterium
GGCATCAACACCGACGGCGCGCACAACCCGGTGACCAATCGCAAGGTGGAGGCCGGCGACATCCTGTCGCTGAACTGCTTCCCGATGATCTTCGGCTATTACACGGCGCTGGAGCGGACGCTCTTCTGCGAACATGCGAGCGACGAGCATCTGCGCCTGTGGGAGATCAACTGCGACGTCCACCGGCGCGGGCTGGAGCTGATCCGCCCGGGTGCCCGCTGCTGCGATATCGCAGCGGAACTGAACGAGATCTACCGCGGCCACGATTTGTTGAAGTTCCGCTCGTTCGGCTACGGCCATTCCTTCGGCGTGCTCAGCCACTATTACGGCCGCGAGGCCGGGGTGGAACTGCGCGAGGACGTGGAGACGGAGCTGAAGCCCGGCATGGTCGTCTCCATGGAGCCGATGATCATGTTGCCGGAAGGCCTGCCCGGCGCCGGCGGTTACCGCGAGCACGATATCCTCGTCGTCACCGAGGACGGCGCGGAGAACATCACCGGCTTCCCGTTCGGGCCGGAGCACAATATCATCCAGGCCTGATGAAGAACCGCCGCATCATCCTGAAGGAACGGGCCACCGGCCTGCCCGGACCGAAGAACTTCGAACTCGTCGAGAGCGAGGCGCCGGAGCCGGCAGTCGGCCAGGTGCTGGTGCGCAACCGGTTCGTCTCCGTCGATCCGGCCATGAAGGGCTGGATCTCGGTGGCGAAGAACTATGCCAGCGTCGAGACCGGCGCGACCATGCGCGCCTTCGGTGTCGGCGAGGTGGTTGAGAGCAGGCACCCGGATTTCCGGCAGGGCGATTTCGCCTCGGGCTTCACGGGGTGGCAGGACTACGGCATCGCCGACGACAGCCAGCCCTTCTTCCGCAAGGTCGATCCCGCCGACGGGCCGCGGTCGACGGCGCTCGGCATATTCGGGATCAGCGGCCTGACCGCCTGGTTCGGCCTGCTCGACATCGGCCGGCCGAAGGCCGGAGAGACGCTCGTCGTCTCCACCGCGGCCGGCGCCGTCGGCAGCGCGGTCGGCCAGATCGGCAGGCTGAAGGGCTGCCGCACGGTCGGCATTGCCGGCGGGCCCGCCAAGACGGCACTCTGCACCGACGTCTTCGGCTACGACGCGGCGATCGATTACAAGGGCGAGAAAGATCTGGCCGGTGCGCTGGCCGCGGCCTGCCCGGACGGCATCGACATCTACTACGACAATGTCGGCGGCGCGACGCTCGACACGGTGATGACGATGATCAATCTCGGCGCGCGCATCATCATCTGCGGCACGGCGGCGACCGAAAGCTGGTCTCCGCCACCGCAGGGCATGCGGCTGGAACGCGCCATCCTGGTCGCCCGCGCGAAGGTGCAGGGATTCATCATCTTCGACTATGCGGAACGCTTTCCCGAAGCGCTGGACGACCTGCGCGCGTGGGTGAAATCGGGTGACCTCGCCTGGCGCGAGGAGATCGTCGACGGCCTGGAGAATGCGCCTGAAGCCCTCGCCTCGCTCTACCGCGGCGCCAACATGGGCCGGCTGCTGGTCAGAACCTCCGGTTGAAATCCGGCCTAACCGGCCGGGAAACAAGCATCTTTTCCGCCGACCTTAAGTCATAACAAGGCGTAAACATTGACAAGGCATTAGGGATTGCCCGACTGGCTCGGCGGTGCCGT
>DATHRP010000714.1:0-1735 GCA_035465195.1 Afifellaceae bacterium
GCAACCGCTGTTTTGCAAGCACAGAGCGACCTGAGTGTCCGTTGCTACCGCTCGCTGCCGGGCGCCAGCTTCAGCTCGATCCCGTCGAATTCCGGCCGCATCAGGATCTGGCAGGACAGGCGTGAATTCTCCGCCACGTCGAACGCCTCGTCGAGCCTGTCGACTTCCTCTTCGGTCGGGTCCACCAGCTTCGGCGCCCAGCCCTCCTCGACATAGACATGGCAGGTCGCGCAGGCGCAGGCGCCGCCGCACTCCGCCTTGATGTCGAGCCCCCAGTCGCGGATGATTTCCATGATCCGGAAGCCCTCGAGCGCCTCCAGCGTGTGGCGCTCGCCGTCCCGGTCGGTGACGTGAATATGCATGCTCATCGGTTTACGCCGCCTTCAGCTTCTTCTGCAGACTGGTCGACGAGGTTGTGTACTGGAACACGATCCGCTCATCCGGCGAGACGATCCGTTTTGCCGCCTGCGACATCAGCGCGGCCTCGTGGAAGCCCGAAAGGATCAGCTTCAGCTTGCCAGGATAGGTGTTGATGTCGCCGATCGCGAAGATGCCGGGCTCCGACGTCTCGAATTTCTCCGTATCGACCGCTATCAGGTTCTGGTCGAGGTTGAGACCCCATTCCGCCACAGGCCCGAGCTTCATGGTCAGCCCGAAGAACGGCAGCAGCCGGTCGCCGTCGAGCGAGATCTCGCCGTCCGGCGTCTTCACGCTCGCCGCGCGGAGATTTCCGTTCTCGCCGTCGAGCGCCGTCACCTGACCCATCACGAAGCGCACTCGGCCCTCGCCTTCCAGCGCCCACATCTTCTTCACGCTGTCGGGGGCCGCCCGGAATTCGGGCCGGCGATGGACGAGCGTGACGGAGTTCGCCACGGGCTCCAGATTGAGGGTCCAGTCAAGCGCGCTGTCACCGCCACCGACGATGATCACGTCACGGTCGCGGAACGCTTCGATCTGGCGCACCGAATAGAACACGCTGGAACCCTCGAAGGCCTCGATACCGGCGATCGGCGGCCGCTTCGGCTGGAACGACCCACCGCCGGCGGCGATCACGACGACCTTTGCCACGAAACGCGTGTCCTGGTCCGTTGCCACGTCGAACCGCCCGTCCGGGCGTCGCTTCAGTTCGGTCACGATCTGGTTGAAGTGGAACTGAGGCTCGAACGGTGCGATCTGCTTCAACAAATTCTCGGTCAGCCCCTGTCCGGTCACCTCCGGCAACCCCGGAATGTCGTAAATCGGCTTTTCCGGGTAGAGCTCGGCGCACTGGCCGCCCGGCCGGTCGAGGATATCGATCACGTGCGCCTTCAGGTCCAGAAGGCCAAGTTCGAAGACGGCGAACAGCCCGACCGGGCCGGCGCCGATGATCACCACATCGGTCTCGAATGTCACACTCATCATGTTTCTCAAATACGATTGATCCTTCGGGAGCGTCAGGCAGGGGCCGGTCAGCCGGCCGCCGGTTGCCGCCGCCAACTGTAGGAGGCCGCGGGCGCACCGTCGCCCACCGCCGGCTGGTAATATCGGTCGACGTCGGGAATGCGTCCCTTCGCCAGACGCTCGGCCGTCACGTCATGGCTGATCTCCAGGGCGTCGAATCCGCACCGCCGCATGAAGGCAAGCTGGTCGAGAAGCACGTCGCCGACCGCGCGGATCTCGCCGGTGAAGCCATGCTGTTGCCTGAGCCTGACGGCCTTGGAATAGGCGCGGCCGTCGGTGAACGCGGGAAAGGCCA
>DATHRP010000715.1:0-1597 GCA_035465195.1 Afifellaceae bacterium
GGCGTGAATTCGTGCGTATGGCACTTGGCGGCGTTCGTGACGAGGCTGAAATCCGCGGCCATCGGCGCACCTATATCGGCTCCATGCCGGGCAAGGTCATCCAGTCCATGAAAAAGGCGAAAAAATCCAATCCGCTCTTCCTGCTCGACGAGATCGACAAGATGGGCATGGATTTCCGCGGCGATCCGTCGTCCGCCCTGCTCGAGGTGCTCGATCCTGAACAGAACAACTCGTTCAACGACCACTATCTGGAGGTCGACTACGACCTGTCGAACGTGATGTTCGTGACGACGGCGAACACGCTCAACATCCCGGCGCCGCTGATGGACCGGATGGAGATCATCCGCATCGCCGGCTACACCGAGGACGAGAAGGTCGAGATCGCCCGGCGGCACCTGCTGCCGAAATCGGAGAAGGATCACGGCCTGCGCAAGGGCGAGTTCTCGATCGACGACGAAGCCCTGCTGACGGTCATCCGCCGCTACACGCGCGAAGCCGGTGTCCGCAACCTGGAACGCGAGCTGGCGACACTCGCCCGCAAGGCGGTCAAGGAACTGCTGACCTCGAAGAAGAAGTCGGTCAAGGTGACCGACAAGAACCTCGAGGACTTCCTCGGCGTGCCGCGTTATCGCTTCGGCGAGGCGGAGTTGAAGGACCAGGTCGGCGTCGTGACCGGACTGGCCTGGACGGAGGTCGGCGGCGAGATCCTGACGATCGAAGGCGTCATGATGCCCGGCAAGGGCAAGATGACGGTGACCGGCAACCTGCGTGACGTGATGAAGGAGTCGATCTCGGCGGCATCGTCGTTCGTGCGGTCGCGCGCGCTGGAGTTCGGCATCGAGCCGCCGAAGTTCGACAAGTACGACATCCACGTCCACGTGCCCGAGGGCGCCACGCCCAAGGACGGACCGTCAGCCGGCATCGCCATGGTGACGGCCATCGTCTCGGTGATGACCGGGATCAAGGTGCACAGGGAAGTCGCCATGACCGGCGAGATCACCCTGCGCGGCCGGATCCTGCCGATCGGCGGCCTCAAGGAGAAGCTGCTCGCCGCGCTCCGCGCCGGCATCAAGAAAGTGCTGATCCCCGAGGAAAATGCCAAGGACCTGGCGGAGATTCCGGACAATGTGAAGAACGCTCTCGACATCGTTCCGGTGTCGAAGATGGACGACGTTCTGGAACATGCCCTGGTCTCCAAGCCTGAGCCGATCGAATGGTCGGAAGAAGACAAGGAGGACGCCGGACGCGTCGTTTCCGACGATGATGAGGCCGGTTCCGGCATCGTCGCCCACTGACCGGCATTCGTCCGGGCGGACGACAATTTGACGACGCGGAAGCTGCCCGATCCGAAAATCGGGCAGCTTTTTCGTTAAAATCCCCAGATTTCCGGCATTTTTTGGCCATTTTCCTAGATTTTCGGGCCTTGAATATCGCTCGCAATGGTATTGTCACTGCAACGAATCACCCCACTTCGAAGCAGAAGGAGATTGACTATGAACAAGGGCGACCTGGCAGCAGCGGTTGCTGACAAGACGGATATGTCGAAGGCGGCAGCGGCCGAAGCTGTCGATGCGGTTTTCGACATCATCACCTCGAA
>DATHRP010000716.1:0-1724 GCA_035465195.1 Afifellaceae bacterium
CGGGCGTTGCCGGCAACAGATGGCCGGTCGAGCCCTAGGCGTTCAAGAGAGAAGAACAGACATGGGTCGAATGGCTGTTCGACTGGCCGGGACGCTCTCAATCCAAAGTCCATGCGAACATGGAAGAACTGCTGCGGTCCGCGGTCAATGAAGGCACCGGACGCCGGGCTATGCTGTCGATCCCCAATTATGGCAAGACCGGCACCAGCCAGAACAATCGGGACGCCCTGTTTGTCGGCTATGCCGGAGACGGCGACGAGCGGCTGGTGGTCGGCGTGTGGATCGGCAATGACGACAATAGCCCGCTAAAGGGCGTCAGCGGCGGCAGCCTGCCGGCGCGTATCTGGAAAGACTTCATGCAGCAGGCGGTGCAGGGCAAGAAACCCGCTCGCGGCGGAAAACCTGTCAGCAAGCCCGATCCCGAGGGGCCGGTCATCCCTCTCGATCTGCCTGAAATTCCTGATATTCCGGCGAATATCGGAGATACCGATATCAGGATAAACGGCGATTCCGGTGTTCGCGTCGGGACCGAAATAGGCGGTGTGCCGGTGGACCTGAAAATCGACGGCGACGGGGTGGCGATCGAACGACGCCGGGAGGAAATCCCGTCCGGACAGGACCGCTAACCGCTTTGTTGCGCCTGACAGAAAAGCTGGAAATTAGCTCTTTGATTCCCCTGACCTTTCCGCTTAAGGCTATTCGCCTATATGGCTGATCGTTCCAAACTTGATGACCTGAAAGACGTGCTGGGCGGCGCGGCCCGCGCTATCGCCCGAGATCCCGACGTGGAACTGGCTTATACCGCCGAAGCCCCGTCCCAGGCCGGTCAGCATCTCAAGGTGCCGATGCCGGCGCGCGACCTGCCACCGGTACAAGTCGCCGAAGCGCGGGGCTTTGCAGACAGTTTTTCGTTGAAATTGCGCCATCATGACGAGGCGATGCACCGCAAGAACGCCCCGCACGAGGCGGTGGCACGCGCCTGCTTCGATGCGCTTGAACAGGTTCGTACCGACGCGCTGGGATCGCGGGTCATGGCCGGCGCGAAAGACAATCTGAACGCCGCGCTGGAAATGCGGATGCGGTCCGATCCGATTGCGCGGGCCCAAAACCGGGATGAAGTCCCTATTTCCACCGCCCTGGCGCTACTCGCACGGGAAAAACTGACCGGGCAGGCACCGCCGGCCGGCACGATCAAGGGCCTCGACATGCTCCGCGAGTGGATCGAGGAAGGGGCGGGTGCGGATCTCGAGGGCCTGAACCTGACGCTGGACGATCAGAACAGTTTCGCCAAATTGTCGACCCAGTTGCTGCAACATCTTGATCTGCTCAAAAGCGATGAGGATTCCGAAGCCGACGACAGCGAGGACGATAGCGACGAGGACAGCGACGACAGCACCGATGACGGCGCCGATGAGGAAGCGACCGGCGATCAGGGCGAGTCCGAAATGCGTTCCGAGCCGTCGGATGACGAATCACAGGACGGCGAAAGCGATCAGAACGCCGAGGAACTGGAAGAAGGCGCAGAAGAGGAAATGGGAGACGCGGGGGACGACGGCATGATGCCGGTGCGTCCCAATCGGGCGATGTCCGATTTGCCGCCGGGTTTCAACTACACAGCCTGGACCGAGAAATATGACGAGGTCGTCAGTGCCACCGATCTTTGTGATGAAGAGGAACTGACGCGCCTCCGCGCCTTTCTCGACCAGCAACTGACCAATTTGCAG
>DATHRP010000717.1:0-2336 GCA_035465195.1 Afifellaceae bacterium
CGGCGCGGGAACGTGACGATATTGTCGGGCCGGAACGCGATGCTGTGATGAAGGATCTGCGAGGCCAGCAGCGTGGTATCCGGCTCGACACCGGCGTCGAGCAACGCTTTCGCTTGCGCCATCACCGGAATTCCGAACGACAGGCCTGACAGCTGAAGCGTGCCGTGCTGCTGTTCGGCAAGCGCCTGGCGGAACGCTTCGAAATGCTGACGACCGGATTCGTGGACAAGCCGTGCATAGCCACAGTAGAGACGCTTGGCGTCGCTCCTGGGGCCACGCAGATGTACGCCGCCCGGGAACAGGATCATGGACGGCGCGATATACCCATCCGGCAATATAGAGATGCGGTACTCCGCCAGCGCGAACGGTTCATGCACCTTGCCGTAGTCGTCAGCGTCACCGCGCCAGGTAATGATCCCGGATTCGATCTCCCGCTTCAATGTGCTCCCGCCGAGTCCCGGCAGGTCGTGCGGACTGCGGCACGTCGCGCGGAAGCGGGGCGGACCAAGACGCGAGTAGTTCAGGTCGTCGCAATTCGACGCAGCGTCGAGCAAACCCTTCAGATCGTCCCCGGCTGCGGCGAACATCAGATCGGGCTCGGACGCGTCGCTGTATTCAACGCTGCGGACACGGAAATTCCGGATCGGCACAACGTTGCCGAACAAGCCGCGCCGCCGGCGTGCCTGCCGCATCGCCGCTTTCGGCAATCGCAGGTCTTTCAGCATCGCGGCATCTGTCTCGCTCTCCGCAGCCGACCATCTGAGATGGCAGCAGATCAGATCCAGTTCACCGCTTCGCGCCAGTTCCAGTGCCCGGCGTGCGATGTAGACCCGCTTTGCCCCCTTTGAGTAAACGAGGCAGGACCGCCGCCGGATCGCCTTGCGCACCCGGTTGGCAAGGTCACGCGCAGCCGCGCTGGGGCTCGCCTCGCTCGGATAGTCGTTCAGGGCAAAGAAGCGGATTTCACCGGCCGTCAGTTCCGGACGCGGCAGCGACGGCACGAAGAGCATCGAAGGTTGCGTAACGTCCACCGCGTCGGGATTGTCTGCGCGGTAAACGCACATCAGCGTTCTGGTCGGCGCGTCGACCTCCGTCATCACCGGTTCGCAGTCGAAAGGATAGATCAGGAAGCCCGGACGGAAGCGGGCCGAGGGTTCGTCGTCGGTCAGGCCCGGAATATCCCGCGCCGAAAGGTAACAGGCCTTCTGCGTGCTCGTCCGGTTATGCTCGTGAACGATGCGGATCGGAGCCTCCGCCTCGATATCGGCGAAGATATCCAGTAGATCCTGCCCGGTCGCGAAATAATAAAACGCCATTCGCGTTCTCCAGCCCGCCGTAGCGTAACGCACGTTGACGGCAATCTGGCACCGATCACTTTTCATCCCGTTAAACTGGGGGGTCACCACGCTTTCTGGTTAATGATTTGCATGCGGATTGCATGGGCGGATCAACTGTTATCACACGTTGTGTCGACGCAGGATATTCATCGAAGCGAGCAACGCGCCGGCGACGATCAGAACCGCAGCAAACGCGATGCGATAACTGAATTCGCCGAAACCGAAGACGATCAGGATCAGCGTCGAAAGCAGCGGCGCGGCGTAACTCGAAACACCGAGAACCTGGATGTCGCCACGCTTTACGCCGATATCCCAAACGTAGAACGCGGCCCCCACCGGCATCAGCCCGAGACCGACGACAGCCAGCCATTGCCCGGCATCCGCCGGCCACCAGGCAACTTCGAAAAGAACGTGCGCAACGAGGCTGAGCAGCGACGTTGCCAGGCAGAAGCCGGCGACGACGCCGGTCGGCACCGCGGCGAGGCGCCGCGAGGCGACAGAATAGCTCGACCAGGTCAGGGCGCAGGCCAAAGCCGCCCCATAGCCGAAGGCATATTCCGGCTCGAACCGGACCGACCCGCCGCGCGAGACGATCAGCACGGTACCTGCCAGGCCGAGCATGGCTCCGGCCACATGGAACCAGCGCAGCCGCTCGCCGGGCAGCAAGGCCGACAGAACGACGATCAGGAGCGGCCAGAGATAGGCGATCAGGCCTGCTTCCACCGGCGGCGCGTTGCGCAGGGCGGTGAAGTAGAGCGCGTGGTAACCGAAAAGGCCTGCCACACCGAGTGCCCATACCGGCCACGGTTGCCGCAGTTCCGACCAGCGCGACCCGACGGCGATCCAGCCAATGCCGATCGCGCCGCCGATCGCGAATGTCATGGCCGCCAGTTGAAAAGGCGGAACCTGCCCGCTCGCGGCGGTAAACAGCGCCAGCAGCGCCCACATCGCCACGGCCAGAAAGCCGATCGCCGTTGCTGCGGTCCGGCTCACGGCTCA
>DATHRP010000718.1:0-6450 GCA_035465195.1 Afifellaceae bacterium
GGTAGACGAACTCGATCGCCGCGCTTTCGCTGAGCAGGCTCTGGTAGATATGAATGACCGCCAGCGCGGCGACGAGCCACAACACGGGGCCGGGTACATTCAGCGCGGGCGGGCGGTTCTGCATCGTCCGTCATTGCCCGCTCAAAACGGCGGATACAAGACCCGGCAAATGAAAAAGCCGCTGGGTCCCCGCCAGCGGCTTCTTCGTGCGCCCCAACTCTCCCTGTCCCCGAGTTACGGCGTGTCAATGTGGATGTCGCCAGTTCGCATGCTTCGGCCCGACGATGCAACATTTACCACTGCTTAACGTTAAATTTTTCCTAAATTTCTTTCTTCCGCTCTCCGCCCCGCTGGGAACAACCCGCGTGGCACACCGCGTGCACCGTGTTCTGCGGGACCGCGGTCTGGTGCCAATCTGGCACAGGCCGCGACAGTGAGAGTGGAGTATGACCCAAAATGAAACACAAGATCAGCCGTGAGTTGTTCGAATATTGGAATCGCCGCCGCCAGGGCAAGAAGGTTCCGGACCGGTCCGACATCGAGCCGTACGATTTCGGCCGCAAGCTCGTAGAAACCTTCCTGCTCGATATCGACCGCGCCGGCGAGGCACATTTCCGTTTCTGCGGCTCCAGTCTCGCAAATCGCTATGGACGTGACATGACGGGCGAAAGCTTCCTGCTTGCCTGGCCGATGGAAGACCGGGCGCAGATCCAGAACCATTTCGTCGTGATGATGCAGAGCGGCCACGGATTTGTCGCCGGCATGGCCGCCGAAACGGCCGGCGGCGGCGTGATCAACTACGAGATCACCGTATTGCCGCTACGCGGCGAGCGGGAAATCAACCAGGCGATCGGATCGCTGGTGCGCATCGGCGGGCATGACGAGACCAACCGCGTCCGCGACCGCATCGTCGGCCAGACCCTGCGGTCCGTCCGGGTGCTGGAAGACCAGGATCGGGCATTCCTGGAGCCGCGCGATATCACGCACAAGCTGCCGCCGGTTCCGCGCCCGTCGCACGTTCGCAAGCACTACGGACACCTCGCCGTCATCAACGGCGAGAAGTAAGGATTTCCGACCGGCGCTTACCCGTTATTAACGATACGAAACTAGAGTTGCGGCAGTTTTGATTCTTCGCTGCCGTGGCTCTTTTCGCAGGTGAGTTGAATGCCGGGTCTGGACGCCCCAAACACCGCTCCGCTCGAGGACGTCGATCGTCGCCGTCACAATCGGGTCAAGGTGAACCTGCTCGGACGTTGCATGTTCGCAAACCGGCGTGAATATCCCTGCCAGGTCGTCAATTTCTCGCCCGGCGGCGCATCGGTCGTCAGCGCCTATTCCGGCTCGCCCGGCGAGCCGGTGATCGCCTACGTCGATCACATCGGCCGCATCGAGGGCACGATCATCCGTCCCGTCGAGGGCGGCTTCGCGATGACCATCAACGCATCCGCCCGCAAGCGCGACAAGCTGGCCGATATCCTCACCTGGCTGGCCAACCGGCATGTGCTCAATCTGCCGGAAGACCGCAGGCACTCGCGCAAGCAGACCAAGAAGCGCGACGCCACGCTCACGATGCCGGACGGTACGACGCACTCCGTCATGGTCATCGACATGTCGCTCTCTGGTGCCGGCCTCTCCTCCAAGATACGGCCGGAGCTCGGAACGCGCGTACATCTCGGCCGTCTGGCCGGCCGTGTAGTGCGCCATTTCGACGACGGTTTCGCCATCGAATTCCTGCGTGTCATGTCCGAGGCGGCCATCGAGAAGACGATCCAGAAGGAATTCTTCTGATCCCGTCCACAGGCGGTATGGTAAACAGATCCCTACCACAAACCTTTGGAATTAAGGGGTCGTCTTAGTTCACCTGAAATTCCCCCGTGCTAGCCTTCCCTCAGCTAGAAAGGGATGAAGCATGATTCGGGGGACGTTGACGCTTCTCGCAACGATGGCCGGATGCCTTGCCGCCGCCTCCACGGCGCCGGCCCAGATGGCCGATTTCGGAAGCAGGATCGCAGCAATGAACACGGCGGGTTATGCACGCCCGCCGATCGGCCACATTTCGTTCTGCCGCCGCAATCCCGAGGAGTGCGTACGGCACGGCGACAAGGCGAACGTTGCGCTCGACAGCGAGAACTGGCGCGAGCTGGTGGAAGTCAACTACGCCATCAATACGGCCGTCGCACCGGTGACCGACCTCGATTACTACAAGACCGAGGAATACTGGACGCTGCCCGACGGATACGGTGATTGCGAGGATTACGTACTCCTGAAGCGCCGCGAGCTGATCGAGCGCGGCTGGCCTTCGGGCGCACTGCTGATCACGGTCGTCTTCGACGAGAACAATGACGGCCATGCCATCCTCATCGTCCGCACGGACCGCGGCGAGTTCGTGCTCGACAATAAGACGGCGGAAATAAAGATCTGGTACGACACGCCGTATCGCTTCGTGAAGCGGCAGTCCGAAGCGGACCCCAGGCAATGGGTGTCGATCAATGACAGACGGCGTATGGAGGAGGACGTCGCCTCCATTCGCTAGTACGAGAATTCAGGAATTCGGCCCGGTCGCGTCCCCACTCTCCCCGTCCCCAGACCGGGTCGACGCGCCGGCCTCCTCCCCGGGAGGCCGGCGCACCCTTTTTCAGTCGAACCCTTCTCAGTCGAAATCGCTGACGTAGCGTTTCCACTTGCGGACATAGATATCCGCCGCCTCGGCCACCTGCGCGGCCGACGCCTCGTCGAGCGTGCGGATCACCTTGCCCGGCATGCCGACCACCAGCGAATTGTCGGGGATCGTCTTGCCTTCGCCGATCAGCGCGCCGGCGCCGATGACGCAATTGCTGCCCACCGTCGAACCGTTCATCACGATCGCGCCCATTCCCACTAGCGTATTGTCGCCGATCGTGCAGCCGTGCAGGATCGCCCGGTGGCCGATCGTGCAGCCCGCGCCGACCGTCGCCGGAAAGCCCGGGTCTGTGTGGATGACACAGAGATCCTGGATGTTGGTGCGCGGACCGATATCGATGGCTTCGTTGTCGCCGCGCAGGACGGCACCGAACCAGACGCTGGCCTCCGCGCCGAGCCTCACCTTGCCCAGCACGGTCGCATTGTCCGCGATCCAGTATCTACCGCCGTCGGGAAGGTCGGGCCTGTCGTCGCCTAGACGATGGACTGCCATGGCGCCCCGGATCCGGCGCAAGCGGCCGGACGGTCACATGAGAACATAGGATACATGCAGGAAGACGACTCCGGAATAGAAGCTCCAGAGGCTGCAGAGCGCCAGCAGGAATGCGATCAGCGGAATGTGCCGCTCCTGGCTGACCACCCTGTCCCAGACCTTGCGGGCGATGATGAACGGGCCGGTGAACATGCACATGAACAGGCTGGCGAACAGCGCCACGACCGTATCGGACGCCGGCGTGAAGTCTGCACGCTCCGAAGTGACGAGCTGGTAGAGGCTGGACACTGTGCCGGAAACCGCAAAACCGACTGCAATTACAATGAGATAGTTGAAGACGACGTCAAACTGAAACACCACGCCACCCCATCTCTTTACGCTTTGTTAACCCAACGCAAAGCTACAGGGTAATCTGCCGCCCGGCAAGCGAACCTGCCGGCAGGCAGCGGCGAATCTTAAGTTTTCGTTAACGACATTGCCGCGCCCGTTAACGCTTCCGCGGAAGCTCAGCCCTCCAGGTCGAAATCCAGGATGGCCATCGTGAAGCTGTAGGACAGGTCCTCGTCGTCGTCATCGCGCGTGATGACGCCGACAAACTCGTCGCCGATGTAAACCTCCGCGGAATCTTCCAGCCGCGGGCGGGCACGCACCGAGATCGACTGGTTCTGGAACTGCTTCTTGAGGTAGTCGTCTAGCTTGCGGAGTTCTTCGGGTTTCACGGTCGGACTGTCCTTGCGCGGCGTGGATCGGAGAAAGCATGAATCGGTGGCCGGACCTGTCTGGCACACGCGACCCGGCAGGACAAGCGCCGGCTCACCGCCCGCCCGTCGCCACAACCACGACCGCTTGCGGCCTAGCCCTTGTCCGCCTTCGTTTCCGATACTTCGCGCAGGATCTGGTCCATCGTCCGCGAGGGTTCGGCGCAACCGGCCTGGCCGACGACACGGGCAGGAACCCCGGCAACCGTGCTGTTTGCGGGGACGGCCGCCAGCACTACCGAGCCGGAGGCAACGCGGGAGCAATGGCCGACCTCGATATTGCCGAGGATCTTCGCGCCCGCGCCGATCAGCACGCCATGGCGGATCTTCGGGTGCCGGTCGCCGGTCTCCTTGCCGGTGCCGCCGAGCGTCACCTCCTGCAGGATCGAGACATCGTCCTCGATCACCGCGGTTCCGCCGATGACGACCCCGGTGGCGTGATCGATGAAGAGGCCCTTGCCCATCGGCACGGCCGGGTGGATATCCACCTGGAAAACCTCCGATGCCCGGCTCTGCAGGTAGAAGGCGAAATCGGCCCTCTGGTTGCGGTAAAGCCAATGGCTCAGCCGCTGTGTCTGGATGGCGTGGTAGCCCTTGAAATAGAGCACCGGCTCGATGAATCGGAAACAGGCCGGATCGCGGTCGTAGACCGCCACGAGATCGGCCCTCAACGCTTCCGAGAGCGCCGGCTCGTCGGCATACATCTCTCCGAACGCATGGCGGATCAGATCGCCGTCGACGGCGCCATGATCGAGCCTGTCGGATATCCGGTGGGCAACGGCGCTTTCCAGCGTGGCGTGGTTGAGAATACTGCCGAAGATCAGGCCCGCCAGCGCCGGCTCATTGTTTGCAACGGTCTCGGCCTCTTCGCGTAGATGAACCCATACCGGATCCAGCGCGGTAACCTTGGACTTCGAAACGGACGTCTGACTCGACATGCGCGACTCCATCGAACCCGAATCTACACAAGCCACCTATGTGGCGTCCCCGGCCGGCATATCAACCCGGTCAGGCGCGCCTTTAAATCACATTATGACCCCGCGCGCGAGTATCCTCTATCCTGCATTGCAGCAAGCGGCCCTCTTCAGGCAAAATCCCGGCCGCGGAAATAGCGATTCAGGAAATGCGCCACCGCATCGGAGAACACATCGTTGCGGTCGCCGGCCACCATGTGACCCGCGTCGCGCACGTCGGCAACCTCGGCATGCGGCGCAAGCCACCGGAATTCCTCGACATGGCTGTCTTCGACGAGTTCGGACAGCGACCCGCGTACCAGCAATAGCGGCACCGCAATGCCGCATGTCGCCTCCATCATGCGCTGCCGCATCGGCGCGGCCATCGTGTCGACCGGATGCGGGCCGTCGAGGACCTGCGGATCCCAGTGCCAGACATAGCGGCCGTCGTCGCGCCGCCGCAGGTTCTTCATGAGGCCCGCTGTCGAACCCGGTTTGGGCCGGTGCGGAAGGTATGACGCAACGGCGTCAGCCGCCTCGGCCAGTGAGCCGAACCCGGCGCGCGCATTGGCCCGCATGAACCCCGTGATCCGATCGACGCCCTGCGTGCTGACTGTCGGCGTGATATCGACGAGGACGGCCGCCGACAGCAGATCCGGAGGCGGCGATCCGGCGACCAGCATGGTGGCGATGCCGCCAAGCGAGGCGCCGACGGCCGCAGGCGCGCGACCGCTGTCGGCACGGATCGCATCCGCGACGGACCGCAGGTCGGCGGCGAAATCGTCGCAGGTATAGCGGCCCGCGCTGTCCCACGCACTGTCGCCATGGCCGCGCTGGTCGATGCAGATCGACCGGAACCCGTCCATTCCGAGCCGCCGTCCGGTGTTGCGCCAGGCATGCCGGGTCTGGCCCCCGCCATGCAGGAGAAGAACCGGAATACCGTGCTCCGGTCCGGTTTCCTCGCCGAAGATCGCATTGCCGTGGACGCCGGTGAACTGAACAGGTCGCTCTTGTGTCATGGCCTTCGGCTGAGAAATCCCGATACGGCCGCCTTGTGAGTCCGGTCACCCACCGCCTTCATGTGGTCGCGCCCGGCAATCGCGAAAGCCTCCGCTTTCGGGATCAGCCGCGCAAGTACGACCGGATCGCCGGCAATGTCGTCCTCTGTTCCGACCGCGACCAGGACCGGAGCGTCCAGCTTCGCCAGTTCATCCGGCCTGAGCGTCTGTCGCGATGCGCTGATGCAGGCCGCCAGCGCCTGCCGGTCGCTGCCGGTCTGTTCGGCGAAGATCCGGAAAGCACGGGCGCCCGGGTCGGTGACATCGTCCAGGCCGGGGGCCAGCAGCGCTTCGGCTATCGGCCCGGGCGCACCGACACCCTTGACGAGACCGCTCCCCAGCCCGCTCAGAATGCAGGACCGCACCCGGCCCGGATGCTGCAGGCCGACGAATGCGGTGATCCGAGCACCCATCGAGTAGCCCATCACGTCGGCCCTTTCGATGCCCAGACGATCGAGCAGCCGCACCGCGTCAGCGGCCCTCTTGGGGGTGGCGTAGGCGGCGGGATC
>DATHRP010000719.1:0-3454 GCA_035465195.1 Afifellaceae bacterium
AGCCATGCCGCGTCGAACGCTATCGACATCGTAGCGAATTCTACCATCGTCAAATAAGCCGGCCTGTCCCGAATCAAATGGGGACGGATTCTGTGCAGTCAAGTATATCTCTCCCCTTTTGGGGAGGGTCGGGGTGGAGGTTGCCTACGATTTGGTCGGAACGGCTCCCGCCGCCTCACACATACTCGCTGGGATTGATCGTCGGCACGATGGGCGAGAGGAACGGATCGTCCAGCTCCTCCACGTTTCCGTTCAGGATGCGCCAGACGCGGAAGGCATTGGAATAGTCGCCGTCGCCGCGGCGGTAATCGGTGTTCGTGCCGTCGTCCTCGTCGTCGTGGACGAAGACGAGACCGTAGGAGCCGGTGCCGTTGGCGGCGACCCAGCGCATCAGGTCCCACAGGCAGGAGGCGCGATGCTCGCGCGAGACGGCAAGCTGCAGCAGGCCGGAGACGGCGTCGAAACGCGGCGTGAACTGCCATTTGAGCCCCGGATCGACATGCTGTTCCAGCCAGCCGCGCAACTGCTGCCAGAGCGCCTCGTCCTTGATGCGCACGGCATCGTCGAGGACCTCGACCATCTCGTCGATGGTCAGCTCCGGGTCGGCATAGCGCTCGCGCGAGGTGCGCACGACGATCCAGCCGTAGGCGTTCAGCATGGGGCAATCTCCGTCGCCTAAGGAAGCCTATGCCGGAAGCTTTCCGGTGACAATCGCGCTGGCAGCTCTGCCGCTCACACCAGCGCCTTCACCAGGTGCGGCAGGCATCTGTCCAGCCTGTAGTCCAGCCCGGAATGGTTGTCGTCGAACTCCTCGTAGACGTGGCCGACGCCGGCGCTCTCGAGCTTGCGGTGCAGACGGCGGGCGCCGTAGAGCAGGTTGTACTGGTCGGCGGTGCCGCATTCGATCCAGAGCGCTTTCAGGTGCTTCAGGTTGTCCGCATGATCGTCGGCCATGACGACCGGGTCCCAGGCCAGCCAGTTGGCCCAGCGCTCCGCGATCACCTCGCAGGTCTCGGTATCGACCGGCAGGCGGATACCGCAATAGGCGTCAGGGTCCGGATCGGGATCGTAGGTCGCCGCCATCGCCAACATCATCAGGATGTGGATGTCGCCGCCGGACCATTTCGGGCCGGCCTCGAAATCAGTGACGAATTTCTCGATCGACCCGTCCTTCCTGGCGAGCGCGCGCAGCACCGCGGGCATGTCGTTCAGGTAGCAAAGCTCGAAGGCCATGTCGCCGGAGAGGCAGGCGGCGGCCGACCAGAAGTCCGGCCGGCGCATGGCGTGGACGATGGCGCCGTAGCCGCCGGACGACTTGCCGAACAGGCCGCGCCGGCCATCGCCGCCGCAGCCGAAGCGGCTCTCGATCTCCGGCACCATCTCGTCGATCAGGAAATCCTCCCAGCGCCCCATGGCTTCGGAATTGATATACTGGTTGCCGCCGAGGCGGGTGAAACAGTCGGGCATGGCGACGACGGCTGGCGGCATCATCTCTTCGGCAATCAGCCGGTCGAGGCGCTCCGGCAGGTTCTCGCCGAAATTCTTCCAGCCCACATGGGCCGGTCCGCCGGAGGTGAAGCCGGCGAGGTCGACCAAAAGCGGCAGGCCGGAGCCGTCGTGGCCGTGCGGGACGTACATCGCGACCTCGCGTGCGGTCGGGTCGCCGAGCCGGTTCGATTTCAGGACCTCGGAGTCGATGATCAGATCGTCGAGTGAGCCGGTGGGTGCCGTTCGGTTTGCGCGCATGATGGACCTTCCATTTCAGACGCGAGAATAACGCACCGCCCACCGGCGGCAATCGTCACGTGAGCGCCGGGCGGTATGGCCGCCGAATCGAGGCAGGTACTGCTCACGCCGCGACGGGGCAACAGCAGTCGGCGGTTGACCCCCATCAATGCGGGGGGGTCGAAAAATGTGTGATCGATCCTATGTCTAAGAGATCAAACACCAGAAGGGAGTTTGACATGGCAAAGAAAGAGAATATTCCGGACGATACCTACGCACGTGAATCGTTCACGTTCCGTCGCATGACGAAGGGACAGCTATGGTCGATCACAATCGCCGTTGCCGTCATTGTCGTCATAGCCATCGCGTATTCATGGTCGTAGCGGTTCCTGCCGCCTGACCGGCTGGTCGGCGGCGAGGCGAGCAAAGGGCGGGGCAGCTGCTGCTCGAATTGGGTTTTTCGAGTTGAATCGTGGACTCTGTCTCCATTTCGGCCTTGCGTTACGGCAGCATACGGATGGGGGCGGAGATTCGCCAACCGTCCAAATTTTGATCAACTGATAAAAAAATTTGACGAAGCTTCCGCTTCGCGGCATCCTTGATGCCCGATCAATCCTGTTTGCGGAGGCAGGTCATGGCCGATACGGATCACGGCGCGGCACCTCCGGCTCCCGATATCAGGGCCGGCCGGCTGAGCGCCGAGGATTACATCGAGAACTTCTCCGACCTGCATCCGCCGCTCACCGCGCACGAGGCCCATGTCGAGGCCGACCGCTGCTATTTCTGCTACGACGCGCCGTGCACCATCGCCTGCCCGACCTCCATCGACATTCCGATGTTCATCCGGCAGATCTCCGCCGGACAGCCGAAGAACGCGGCGAAGACGATCCTCGGCCAGAACATCATGGGCGGCATGTGCGCCCGGGTCTGCCCGGTCGAGACGCTCTGCGAGGAAGCCTGCGTGCGCATGGCCGGCGAAGGCAAGCCGGTGAAGATCGGCCAGTTGCAGCGATTTGCGACTGACGCCCTGATGAAGGACGGAGGACAGCCCTTTCAGCGGGCGGAGCCGACGGGCAAGCGCATCGCCGTGGTCGGCGCCGGGCCGGCCGGGCTCTCCTGCGCCCACCGGCTCGCCATGCACGGTCACGAGGTCACCGTTTTCGACGCACGCGAGAAACCGGGCGGGCTCAACGAATTCGGCATTGCCAGCTACAAGACGCTTGACGATTTCGCGCAGCGCGAGGTCGATTTCATCACCGGTATCGGCGGCATTTCCATCGAATGCGGCAAGGCGCTGGGGCGCGATTTCGACCTGGCATCGCTGCGCGCGGACTATGACGCGGTGTTCCTCGGCATGGGCCTTGCCGGCGTCAATGCGCTCGGCGTCGATGACGAGGCGAGCGCCGGTACGCAGGACGCCGTCGGCTGGATCGCGGGCCTGCGCCAGTCGGATTATGCCGCCGTGCCTGTCGGTAGGCGGGTGGTGGTGATCGGCGGCGGCATGACCGCCATCGACGCGGCGGTGCAGGCGAAGAAGCTCGGCGCCGACGAGGTTACGATCGTCTACCGCCGCGGGCCGGAGCACATGAACGCCAGCGGCTACGAGCAGGAGGTGGCGCAGACCAGCGGCGTCGCCATCCGCCACTGGGCGAAGCCGATCCGCATCCTGACGGATGGCCACGGCGTGACGACGGGCGTAGCGTTCGAGCGCACGGCGCTCGACGGAAAC
>DATHRP010000720.1:0-6578 GCA_035465195.1 Afifellaceae bacterium
CGGATCGGAGAAGTCGCCCGACACGTCCAGCGAGACTGTGTCGCCGTCGTCGTTCGTCTGGTCGGCGATTGCCGCGTCGACGACCGGCGCCGGGTTGTTCACCGTCCAGGTGAAGGTGTCGGTGACCGTGCCACCTTCGCCATCGTTGGCGGTAACGACGATCGTGTACGGTCCGGACTGCGAGGCATCCGCCGGCAGCGTACCGCTGATGACACCGGCGGAGGAGATGCTGAGGCCGGTCGGTAGACCCGTGGCGCTATAGGTGAGCGTATCGCCATCCGGATCGGAGAAGTTGCCCGAGACGTCCAGAGAGACGGCCGCGCTATCGTTGCTCGACTGATCGGCGATTGCGCTGTCGACAACCGGCGGCGAATTGGGCGGCACAGTCACGACGATTGTCGAGACGGCAACGTTACTCGCCTCTCCCGCATTGTCGGTTACCTGGACGTTGATTGTCCGGTCGACGGAGGACGTGCCGTAGGACGAGAAACCGATCGCCTCGATCGCCGCCTCATATTGTGAAACGGTAGCTGAACCTGACAGGGTGACGACATCGCCCGACCCGCTGATCGAGGCGGAGATTCCGGCCGGCAGGGAACCGATGATGCTGAGTGCGTCGCCGGTCTGCGGATTGCTCAGGGTGATCGTCGCGCCGGAAAGGCTGACGCTGTCGATATCGGTGATCCCGACATCGCTGCTCGCAATCGAGACGGCCGCGGAATAGGCGGTGTAACTGGTCGTGTAGTCCGTCGGCAGTGTCGTCGTGCTAATCGTCACATTGTCGACGTAGAGGCGGTCACTGTTGCCAAGCGATCCGGAGGTGGCGAACCGGATCGTCGTGTCACTCGAGATATAATCGCTGATGTCGGCAGTGAAAGACTGATAGCTGCCATCAGTCGCAGGTCCCTCGAAACGACCGATCTCGACAAAAGGTCCACTGCTCGATGTAGCTACTTCTATGATAATGTAATCGGACGAAGTATCGAGACCGCTCCTGCGGTAGTCGAAGCTCAGAGTTGCCGTGTCAACGCCGCTCAGGTCAGCCGAACGCTGGACCCGGACGCCGTCATCATCAATATACAGCGAATTGTCGCCGGCATCGGTCGTTATTCCAACATCAAATCCGGTACCGCTGCCGACAAAAGATTCCGTCCAGTTCCCGCTCCAGCCGCTGCCGCCGGAATAGTTGCCGCTCTCGAAGTTGTCCGTAATCGTCGGCCCGGGCGTACTGTCGGTCGTATCGAGGTCGAGTACAGGCGGGCTGGGATTGGCGACGGTGAGGATCAACGTCGTCGTATCGGTGTTCAGATCCGGATCCTGGATCGTGTAGCTGACGATGATGGTGTCGGATTCGCCGACGTCCAGGCCGGTGAAATTCGTGCCCGGATTGAAGCTGTAGGATCCGTCGGGATTGATGGTCAGAGATCCGGTGCGTCCCATAGTCGACGTTACGGTAACCGTCGTTCCGCCGACGGGCACGGCCACCGCCCCCGATCCGACATCGATCGCCGTCACGGTCAGGGCACCGCCGTCCGGGTCCGTGTCGGCGACGCCGCCATTGGCGTCGCCGGTCAGGACGTTGCCGCTCTGGATATCGGTTATGTAGCCGATGTTCTGGTCCGGATTGGCGACCGGCGCCAGCGGATCCCGCACCGAAATCGTCGCCGTCGCCACGCCGCTCGGCGTGTCGTTGTCGTTGACGACGACCGTGATCGTACGGTCGACGGTGCTGGGCGATGCAAGTGTATTGGAGAAGCGTATATCGGCCAGTGCCGCTTCGTAGTCCGCAACCGTGTCCATACCGGTGAGCGTAATGACGATTTCGCCGGACCCGCCGGTTGAGACCGTATAGCCGATGCCGCTGACGGTCCCGGAGTCGCCCGAGGCAACGGCAACGCCGCCGATCAGGAACTCGTCGCCGGCCTGCGGGTTGGTCAGCGTGATCGTCGCGCCCTGCAGGAAGGCGTCGTCGGCATCGGATATGTTGACGTCGATATCGGCGATCGGCGCCGACGTGGAAACACCCGGGGTTATGCTGTCGGCGTAGTCGATACCCGCCGCGCCGCTCGAATCGTCCGGGTCCAGGTCCAGCTGCGGGATGGCGACCGTGATCGGGTTGCTGAAACTCAGGTCTCCGTCGCCGTCGTGAACGAAATAGCGGAAGCTGGTGTATGAGACGAAATAATCAGCCTCCCAGCTTGTCACGTTGGCCCAGGTGTACCGGATCATCGATTCCGGTCCGCCGGTTTCGTTCTGGGTGCCAGTGGCCAGGACCCTGGAGCCGTCATTGTCGATGGTCAGGTGCGTGCCGGTTTCGATCGTATAGGTTTGCAGGCCCTGGATATCAGCGGCCACGCCTTCATAGCTTCCCGGATCGGGATATCCTGTCGAACCGCCTGCCGGCGCGCCATCGAGGTCGCGAATGGAGAATGTCGGATCGCCGGCCGCCAGCACTGACTGGCCCGTACCCGATTCATAGACGCTCCAGCGGATGCGGACCGTCGCGCCGGTCGACGGGGCATTGTCGATCGTCACCCGCGGGTCGTCACCGTCATTGTCGAATGCCACGGTAACCGACGGATCATCCGCGGAGATGACCTCCGCAACCAGGTCGATGCTGGTCGAGCCGACCGTGCCGGCATTCGTCCAGACCGCTACCGCACCGACACCCGTGCCGCCGGTTACGGTCGGCGCCGAGGAGACGCTGATATTGAACGCCTCGAGCGTGCCATACCAGCTCGGAACCTCAAGCGTCCTTGCTTCGATCTGACCGAATTCGGATTCAAGTTGCCAGTCGCCGCCGAAATCGGCATGGCCGGTCGTATCGATCGACGCGGCAACGTCCGCGCCGGTAATGTCGCTGAGCAGCGAAGCCGCATGCAAACCAGCGTCGCCTGAGGTGAAATCGCAGCCGTATATCAGGATATCGCCATCGGCCGAGAGCGACCGGCCGATCGCGGTCAAGTCGTCGAGATGCTCGCCCTGCATGGATCCCGCTTCGAGCACGTCGTTGCCGAGATACAGGCGACCTTCGGAGCCATGGGACAGGATATGAATCGCGTCGATATCCGATCGACCTTCGAGCGCCGCCGCAATCTGTTCGACGCCATCACTGTCGCTGTTCAGCAGTACTATTTCCGCGTTCGAGGAAATGCCGGCGAGTAGCGTGTCGATATCGGCGACGCCTGGGTCGACGAACACTATCTCGTTGCGATCGGCATCCGTCGTAGCGGGACCGGTAACGGGAACTTCGTGCTCCAGCAACAGGGCAGAAGCATCGGCGTCCGACGACCGGTCCGATGCATCATAAACGGCCTGGTCGGCCTGGGCCTGTGCTGCCGCGTCGGCAAGCGTTTCGGCCGCGGCGACAGCGCCGGCCGCGTCGAAGACAAAGCGCTGTTCCAGAGCAATGAGCGAGCCGGCCAGTGCCGATTCCGATAACACCCGACTCCGGAACGGTCTGTTCCGGCGCCGATTGCCAGACCCGAACAGGCGACGGTTTCGGCCGTCTGCGATCTCGGGCTTGTGACTCTGCATCAACGACCTTCCTGGATGGACCGCCTCGCAGGTTCTACGCGCTGGATTTCAGTCCGGACTCGATACGGGCGCCGGCAACCACCGACGCACCCTAGATATATGGTGAACGCGCTGAAACCGTCGTTAAGAAAAGCCGGTAGTTAGTTTTTGAATTAATTTTCGGTATATCAGATTAATACTTCTACTCACGATGGAATGGTTAATAATTTTAAGATTTATCAAAAATACTCCACTACAATTTCAGATTTCATGATGAACGTTATTAACGCCGGGTGAACTTTATACAAATCTTCATCGCATTCCGGCGACATCGACGAAACCGTGCAGTTGACCATTGCCCGACATTCGCGCCAACCAAAATCACACCGGCTACCTGTCCGGCACAGCGAGGCTGGATCCGGGCACGCCCTCGCTGGACGGCTAGTAGATCACGCTGCTGGACGGGCGAAATGCCTCGTAGATGTGGCTGTTCAGGTGCCGCGCGACATTGGCGGATGTATTGTAGGGAATGTTCCGCTCGACTTCGCAAAGGTCACGATAGAACTGAAGATTGATCTTCTTGATCAGAGGATTGCGCGTCCCCTTCGACGTCGCCCATGAGCGCAGCAGCGCCCAGCCGCAGGCATGATGCGGCTCGACCTTCACCAGGTCGCCACAACCCGTAGCCAGGCACTGGGCGACCAGTTTCTGGGCATTGAGATCCCCGGTCAGGGCCGCATCGAAGACAATCGACCAGCGTGCCCGCTCTGCGCGGCAGACGTCCTGATCCGCAGCATTGCTGCATTCGGTGACGTAGGATTCCGCGTCAAGGTACGGCTTCAGGTCGCCCTCCCCGGCCGCAAGAGCCATGTCAGCACACAACAATGAAAGCAGAAAAGCCAGGGCAAGCGCGTACCGCATGACGGGCCTCCATTTCTGGCCGCCGGCCGGGACGCTCCGCCCCGGCAAGGGGCAAGCCGATTTCGCTCCGGCATCTCCGACGCCGGCAGGATGAGTGTCGTTCAACAGGCTTAAGATTCCGCAAAAACCGGAAACAAGCCGCCGCGTGGGCCGCCGGCGATCGCCGGCAACTCCGGAAATCGTGGCAATTGCCAGTCTTGTCTGGAATGCTGCGGAAATGCCGGCTTGAACAGAAAATCCGTGGCGTGCCATCCTTGCCGCCACACTGCATCGTAGGGGGGCGGCATTTGAGCGGACCCGGACCAGATGACGCCATTCCGGCGGGCGACTTCGACTACATCGTCGTCGGCGCCGGATCGGCGGGATGCGTTCTCGCCAACCGGCTTTCGGTCGATCCGGGGAACCGCGTTCTGTTGCTTGAGGCGGGCGGTCGCGACAACTGGATCTGGTTTCATATACCCGTCGGCTATCTGTTCGCGATCGGCAATCCGCGCGCCGACTGGCTATTCAAGACCAAAGCGGAGAGCGGCCTGAACGGCCGGGCCCTCGCCTATCCGCGCGGCAAGGCCATCGGCGGCTCGTCGGCCATCAACGCGATGATCTACATGCGCGGCCAGGCGGCCGACTACGACGGCTGGCGCCAGCTCGGACTGACCGGCTGGGGCTGGGACGATGTGCTGCCCTATTTCCTCAGACACGAAGACCATATCGACGGTCCGGGGGAATTCCACGGCACCGGCGGCGAATGGCGCGTCGAGCATCCGAGGATCCGGTGGGAGATCCTCGACCGTATCCGGGAGGCTGCGTCCGGCGCCGGCATCCCGCCGATCGACGATTTCAACCGCGGCGATAATGAGGGCAGTTCCTATTTCCAGGTGAACCAGAAAGCGGGTCTGCGATGGAGCGCGGCACGCGGCTTCCTGAAGCCGGTGCTCGACCGCTCAAACCTGAAGCTCGAAACCGGCGTGACCGTCGACAGGGTCGCGTTCGACGGCACACGCGCGTGCGGCATCCACTACCGCCGTGACGGCCGCAACCATTTCGCCGCCGCAAAAGGCGAGGTCGTCCTGTCGGCCGGTGCTGTTGGCTCGCCCGTGATCCTGGAGGCATCGGGTATCGGCGACGGCGAACGCTTGCGCGGCATGGGGCTTGCCGCGATCCATCACCTGCCAGGTGTCGGCGAAAACCTGCAGGATCACCTGCAGATCAGACCGGTCTACAAGGTGTCAAACATCACGACATTGAACGACCGGTATCACAACCTGTTCCGGCGCGGGCTGATGGCTGTCGACTATGCCCTTCGCCGCAGGGGGCCTCTGACCATGGCGCCCTCGCAACTCGGTGCTTTCACGCGGTCGTCGCCGGATTATGCAACCGCAAACCTGGAATTCCACTTCCAGCCGCTTTCGCTCGACAATTGGGGCGACGGACTTCATCCCTTCCCGGCCTTTACTGCCAGCGTCTGTAATCTGAGGCCGACGAGCCGCGGGTCGATCCATCTGGAAAGTCCCGAACCGGGGACGATGCCGGCAATCCAACCGAACTACCTGAGCACGGAGGAAGACCGGTCCGTCGCGGTCGCATCGCTGAAGAAGGTCCGGGAGATCGTCGCGCAGCCGGCATTGGCTCCGTTCAATCCGCAGGAATACAAGCCCGGCGCGCACCTGACATCCGACTCCGACCTGCTCACGGCAGCCGGCGACCTCGGCACGACGATCTTCCATCCGGTCGGGACGGCGAAGATGGGCACGGATGCGGATCCGCTGGCGGTGACCGACGAACGGCTGAGGGTGCGCGGGGTCGAAGGCCTGCGCGTCGTCGACGCGTCGGTGATGCCGCGGATCACGTCCGGGAACACCAACTCGCCGACAATCATGATCGCCGAGAAGGGTGCGGAAATGATCATCGCGGATTCCCGCTCATGATCAGGGCGACACCCTAGGCGGGAGATCCACTTGGCAGACAGAAAGGATCGCATCGATGCCTTCGGCGCAACGCTGCTCATCGGCTTCTCGATACTGATCGGTCTCAACCAGGTGCTCGTCAAGATCGTCAACAGCGGACTGGCGCCGGTGTTCCAGGCCGGCCTGCGGTCGGCCTGTGCGGCCGGGCCCGTGCTGCTCTATGCGATCCTCACCCGC
>DATHRP010000721.1:0-1865 GCA_035465195.1 Afifellaceae bacterium
GGTGAGCCAGACCAGCGGCTCGGCGGCAAGATACACCCAGATGTCACGAACGCTGGTCATTGGCCCGCATCGCCTTCGCGGGCGTCGTCGCCGGCACCCGCCATCCGTGCCACGGCGCGGAAGACAAGCGCCGTCACTGTCAGCGTCACGACCGTGGAAACCAGAAGCGCGGCGCCGAGCGCCGCCCAGTGCGTTCCCAGCGTCGCCGTGTGCTGGATGACGCCGACGGCCGCCGGGACGAAAAGCAGCGAGAGGTTTCGCAGGATCGTGTCGGCGGTCGTATCAAGCTCGCTCCAGCTCCTGCCCCGGGCAAGCAGCAGGAGAAAAAGCAGCAGCATTCCGAGCACCGGGCCCGGAAGCGGCGCGCCGGCAGCGCGGACCAGCATTTCGCCGGCCAGTTGGCAGAACAGCAGGAGTGCGAGCGCTCGAATCACCGCATGAGTATAGCGGCGATCGGGGGTGAGACGTCAGCCTCAGCGCGCGGCGGTGAAATAGAAGATATGCTGGCCGATCCGACCGGTCTTGGGCATCGCCCTGGACCATTTCGGATTGACGTAGGTGGCGTGATAGTGGGTCGAAATATTGATCTGGCCGCCAACAACCATCGGCCTGCAATCCTGACCGGCACGGCAGAGGAATTCCTCGGCGATCTGCACCGCGTCGGCCCACGCCCTCATGTTGTGCGGAATATCCGGCTTTCCGTCGCAGGCGAAGGAAAACTGGCAGCGATTGCGTCTTTCGGCATTCTGGTAGACGACCCCGCAGATCGAATTCGGATAGAACCGGCTCTTCACGCGGTTCAGGATGACCCGGCCCACCGCGAGCCGGCCGGCGAGCGGTTCGCCGCGCGCCTCGTAATAGATCGCCTTGGCGAGGCAGAATGTCGCCGCCGCATACTGGTCCGGCTTGCGCGGCGCGGAACGGCCCCAAACGCGGACCGGCAATCCGGACGGCGGCGCGGTTACGCGAATGTCGATCGGCGGCATCATCAGCCGGAATCCGTCGGCGGAAATGCGGGATTTGGGCAGCGGTGCCGGCGACAGTTCGATCTCGCTGTTCTCCGGAGGCAACGCGGCCAGGTGGTAGACCGCGGGGCTTTCCTTGACGGCCAGGCCGTCACTCCGTGTCCGCGGCAGAGGCGGCGCGGGCTTGGCGAGCGCGAGCAGGATCGGCTGCGCCTCGGCGGCAACTGCACGACCGTGCGGCGACCAGAGACAACCCGCAAACAAGGCAAGCGCCAGCGTAAACCCACGGCCAACCATGCCACCCCCTCCTCGGCGCGCCTGACACGCGCCTTCTTCAGGGGACGAGCGTTGCAGCGCTCGCTTAACGGGGGCCTATGCGGGCAACGACAAGTTTAGCCATTAAGGTTAAACCGGCCGAAACCAAAAAACGTGGTGAATATGTAGGGTTATCAGAGGGTTACACGAACCTTCGAAACACGCGCGAAAGTTCGGCATCCGTTCCGCGTCGGTACCCTTGAACCATTTCCCTGGCGACGCGTCCAACCGGTAGCGAGACGCAGGAACGAGGGATCACCGGAATGCATGACAATGGCCGGTATGCACTGGCGACCATTGCCGGAGCGATCGTGCTCGCCGCCGCGACGATCATTGTCGGGTTTCACGCAGGCACCGCCCTTGAGCGCGTCGGGCAGTCCGGCGTGGAGCATTCACCACCGTCCACCACCGCGATGGACAACCGGAGCCCGATCCCCGATCCTCAACTCGCGGACAGATCCTGAAGCTTTGCCATCCGGCCGGTGCCGGTGTGCAGAGGCGGCCCCTTCCTCCGTGAACGAATCCCCCCGAGAGGGAGGGGCCGGTCCGCCCCCTGAACGGCCGCGGCCGCACGGACGCGGATCA